>JADFLK010000150.1 GCA_022564455.1 Bacteroidota bacterium | reverse complement strand
CTCGTCGAGACAGACAACGTGCTTGGGGGCCTTTTGCTTTAGCGCCACGCAAAGGTCCAACCGATCGGGACGAAAGGGCTGCTCCAGATTGGCAAACCCAATATCCTGCATGGCCACCAACTCGTCCATGCTCTCCTCGTCGAAAGAGCCGTTGGCATCTCCGCCAAGATAAAGCTTGGGAAAAGCAGCGCGTACAGAAGACAGATAATTTGCAGGCAAGCCAGGTTTGATCTTCAGTTTGATGCGATGGTAACCTGCATCCACCGATTCGCCCACCCTGGCCAGCAGCGCCTCGGTGGTTGAGTACAATCCCACCGAGATGCCCACGGGCACCTTGTCCAGGCGCTCGCGATCCCAGGCATCGAGCGGGTCTCCCTCGCCTCGGCGGCGCCACAAATCGTGCACGGCTTCCAGCACAACGGCGCGTGCAACGCCCCAACCGCGAATCCTGTCCAACTCGGCCAGAAGTTCCGCGTAGGTCTGTTCCGGCTTCAGGCGTTCGAAGAGAAAGTCCCCCACGACCGTTGCCACGCCGTCCAGATACTCGTGAGAGAAATAGGGATCCGGGCGGCAAGAGCACTCGCCAATGCCCCAGTTGCCATCGCGGTCGTGCCAGCGCAACAACAGCGCCCGGCGTGAATGACGTGTGCCGATAGCCGACTGAAACGATTCGATTTGTGGAACATCAACGATAATGAGTTCAAGGTGTGAAAGGCTTATTCTTCGTTGAAGAAAGTGGTTCATCCAGTTTTTATCTCCGTTCACAACGATGCGTAGATGTGGATGCCTACCAGTTCGAGGTCGCCGCCGTGAATACATCCCCGGCGATCTGCTCGACGGCCAGCGTGGCCGCCGCCGCCTCGCCCTCCGCACCTTCTGACGGAACATAGTCGGCCGAGGCCGTGAAAGTCCGCCTCAGCCGGTCCTCGTCCTGAACCCTGTCGCGGTAAAGGATATCCACCACAAGGGTTACGCGGTTGAGAGAGGCTATCTCGTCGCCTGTAACGGCTACCGGCGTGATGGTGTATCGTTGGATGGTCGCGCGAAGCACTACGTCGGCTGCTTCTTCGTCCGGCTCGAGACTGAGCCGCGTTTGGTCGGCAAACCGTTCGATAAGGGCATCGGTGAGTTGGCGATCCAGATCGACAGCCGCTCCCTGCGCACGGACCTCAGCCAGCGGAACGGCAACCGTTCGGAGGTGCTCGGGGATGGACGCGCCGGTGAACGAGTAGATGCCGCAGGCCGCGTTCAGAGAACAGAAGACAGAAAACAGAAGACAGAAAGTTACAAGGTGAATCACCCTTCCCCCTACCATGTGGTCAACGACCCCTGACCCGTGCCCCCCGACCCCTGACTCCTTTCCCCTTTCCCCTTTTCCCTTTTCAAACATCACTTCCCTCAGCCTCAAACTCCTTGATCTTGCGGTACAGCGTCCGTTCGGAAATCCCCAGAGCCTCAGCCGTCTTGCGGCGATTCCCATCGAAGCGGTTGAGGGCCTCCGCGATGAGCGCCCGCTCCGCTCCCTCCATAGTAGGCAAGTCGATTCCGCCGGCCAGCGCTTGCTCCAGGCTATTGGAGAACTCTTCGGACGCGGGAGGAAGTAGCCCGGCAACGTGGGTTTCGGTGGACTCGCCGTCAGCCTCGTCGGAGGGTGCTTCCGAGATGTCGGTGAAGAGCGCGTCGTCACCGCCGTTCTCAATCGGGTTGTAGGCGCCGCCCAAGTCGTCAACGAGTGCGTCGGCAAACGAGTCGTCGGTGAACGTCGGGGCCGGCAGAGGCTCCGACGCTACCACCGGCGCGGTTGCTATTGCCCCTCCGTCGCTCACGTGCTGGATCAGAGATTTCAACTCGCGCATCTCTACGCGGAGGTCGAGCAGGGCTCGGTAGATGAGCTCACGTTCCCGGTGATCCTCCCCTCCGGGCGCCTCTTTGCTTGCCAGCGTGAGGCCCGCAGCAGCCGTAACGCCTCGCAGATACGGGCGAATCGTGTCTTCTGAAACTTCGGCCCCTCGGCCCAGCACGACCGTCTGCTCCGCCACGTTGCGCAACTCGCGAATGTTGCCCGGCCAGTTGTATCGTCGTAGCAGGTCGCGGGCACCGGAGGTGAGTTGAGGCCGGGGCGCGTTGTATTGCTGGGCGAACCGGTGCCGATAGTGCTCGAAGATGGGCAGGATGTCCTCGCGCCGTTGCCTGAGTGAAGGAACCGTAACCACGACAGCCGACAGCCGGTAGTACAAATCCTCACGAAAGCGGCCTGCACGAACCTCGGCCGCCAGGTTCTTGTTCGTGGATGCGATGACGCGCACGTCCGATTGCTGCTCCTTGCTGGAACCCACGCGACTAAATGTCCCATTTTCGAGCACCCGAAGAAGCCGGACCTGTGCTGATAGCGGCAGCTCGCCAATCTCGTCCAGGAGGAGCGTACCGTTGTCGGCCTCCTCGAAGTAGCCCGTCCGGCGTTCTACCGACCCCGTGTATGCTCCTTTCTCCGCGCCGAAGAGTTCGCTCTCGATGAGGCCTTCCGGGATGGCCCCACAATTGAAGACCACCATCCGCTTGTGCTTGCGGCGGCTCAGGCCGTGGATGGCCGCGGCGACAAGTTCCTTCCCAACACCGCTCTCGCCTTCCAACAGGACCGTGATATCTACCGGCGCAACTTGCCGGATGCGCTCAACGACTCGCCGAAACGCCGGTGCGTCGCCGAGAAGCCCAAACCGTTCTTGTAGTGCCTGCCGATCCATGCCGAGGAGTCTATCTGCCAGTCTTGCCGACAGACTGCCATAATAGCATATCGGTACGCCTGAGTGCTCAATTAAGGCTGATTTCTTGCCCGATCGATGCGGATCGGCTCAGAATCCTTCGCTCGGCGGTGAACCGCCCACCAAAGCGCTCGAGGCCGTCGCCGCGCAACCGGTCGGCGTGCTCGACGAAGTAGGTCTCGAGGGCCGTTCTGTCCTTCACCCGGTACTGGACGCACCAACGGACGTGCTCCTCATCCTCGGTCTCAACCTCAAACCACTCCGCAGAGAGAAAGCCGTCCAGGTTCAGAATCTCCTTGATGTGCGGACCTAGCCACGCGGCGTAGTCCTCGGCAATCTCAGCGTCTACGGTGAGGTTGACTTCGTAGATGACCATCAGGCCGCTTTGGGCTCGATTTCGACGCTGGTTAGCCGTTTGTCGTCCAGCGATAGAGCTAGGATTTCGATCCCAATCACGTTCCCTTCCGCATCAAAATCCAAAACGATCCCAGGAGCAACTTCCTCCGACTCTGCAACTGGCTTATCCGTGAGACGCAGATATGCGGCGTCGATATCCGGGTCAATACTAAGTTTCATAGTCTTGGATCGTTTCGGCGAGACCGATCGAAGAAAGCGGTTACAACCAGTGGGGGATCACCGTGCTTAACTACCACACGGAGAATCCGGTTTCCAAACTCCGGAATACGCCGTAACCGATGCTCCAATTCTGAATCTACCGGATCCGGTTCGACGATCGATGGATCCTGCATCGCAAAATCCAGCCAGTCAAGTTTGATCCCTCTCTCCTCAAGCATATGCTCAGCATGGCGCGAAAGGGTATAACCGTTCATCTATTTAGGCCGCAACCGCCGTTGCTTCCACCAGCGTCGTCTTCCCCACAAAGTCCCCAAACAGCGTAGCCGAGGTGCAACGGGTGATGTCCACCTCCACGTAGTCTCCCTTCGAGACGCCTTCGGGCCTATCGAAGACCACCATGTGATTGGAATCCGTGCGGCCGCAGAGTTGCTCGTCGGAGCGCTTGCTGGGGCCTTCCACCAGAATCACTTCGCGGCGGCCGATACGCTGCTCGTTCCTTTCGCGCGAGACGCGGTTCTGGATTTCGATGATTTCAGCAAGCCGTCGCTTCTTGACGTTGTCAGGCACGTCGTCCTCAAACTTGCGCGCAGCAAACGTGTTGGGCCGCTCGGAGTACATGAACATGAAGGCATGGTCGTAGCGGACGGCCTCCATCAAGGAGAGCGTGTCGGCGTGTTCCTCCTCCGTTTCGTGGCAGAACCCGGCGATAATGTCGGTCGAGAGAGCCAGATCAGGCAAGATGCTGCGAGCTTGTTCGATGAGGTCGAGATACTGCTCACGCGAGTACGTGCGGCGCATCCGGCGGAGTACCTCCGTGTTGCCGTGCTGCACAGGCAGGTGAATGAAGTTGCACACGGTCTGGCGCTCGCGGTGGACGTGTAGCAGTTCGTCCGAGCAGTCCTTAGGATGACTCGTGGAGTAGCGAATGCGCAATTCCGGCGATAGGAGTGAGATGCGGTAGAGTAGTTCGGCAAAACTCACTGAGGTACCATTTTCCTCCACGCGGTACGAGTTTACGTTCTGGCCGAGCACCGTCACCTCCTTGTAGCCTTCGTCGACGAGTTGCGCGCACTCGGCGAGAATGCTCGTCACCGGGCGGCTGCGCTCGCGGCCGCGCGTAAACGGGACGACGCAGAACGAGCACATGTTGTCGCATCCGCGCATGATGGACACGAAGGCCGTGACGCCGTTGGTGTTGTACCGGACGGGCGCGATGTCGGCGTAGGTTTCCTCGCGGGAAAGATGCACGTTGACGGCGGCTTGGCCGGTTTCCTTGGTTTCCGCCAAGAGACGGGGGAGGTCGCGGTAAGCATCCGGCCCGACGACGAGGTCCACCAGCGCTTCCTCTTCCAGCAGCTTTCTGCGGAGGCGCTCGGCCATGCAGCCGAGGACACCGATGATGAGATCGGGCTGACTCTTGATCTTCCGCCCTCTGAAACGCGCCAGTCGCCCCCGCACGCGGTCTTCCGCTTTCTCGCGGATGGCGCACGTGTTGATGAGGATGACATCGGCCTCGTCCTCCGTGGCGGCCAGTCCGTAGCCATCCTGCTGGAGAATTGAGGCCACCAACTCCGAGTCCGAAACGTTCATCTGGCAGCCGTACGTCTCGATGTAAACACGCCGCCCATTGGGCGCGTCTACTGTTGCCGCCAGCGTTTTCGGCGCGTCGATCCCCTCTGCTACATCCGGAGCGGATGAGACAGGTTGAAGGACATCGAGATCGGCGATGGGCTGCATGAACCGTATTCGTTATCAGTATCAGTTGATTTCAAGCTACAACGCTTCTGTTTGGCGTTGCAGCGCAAATTTGGTGGATCGCGCCAAAATGTACTTGACAGCTATAATGTTCTTTATGTACATTTGAGCATACAACCAACTGGCGACCATCCATGTCTTACGCCCTCTCAACAGCAGAGGCACGCAACCAGTTCTCTGATGTCCTTAACCGAGCCGCTTACGGCCACGAGCACGTGATCCTGACCCGGAGGGGAAAGGAAATCGCCGCTATCATCCCAATCGAACACCTCCACCTCTTCGAGCAATTGCTTGAAGAAATGGAAGACAGGATTGATCTGGAGGATGCGCTGAAGGTGCTCGCGGACAAATCGGACGACGTTCTGGACTGGGAAGAAGCTGTGCGTGGCCTCTAGCTCACCCACATGCCCACCTACTCGCTTTCGATCAAGCGTAGCGCCTCCAAGTCTCTACGAGGCATCCCGAAAAATCGCCGCGAGAAGATCAAGGCTTCCATTCACGCCCTTGGCGAGACGCCTCGGCCGCCGGGCTGCAAGAAGCTATCGAAGAAGAAGCCGCTTTACAGAATCCGCGTTGGCAAATACCGAGTGATCTACGAAATACGAGACAAGGAGCTCATCATTCTGGTTGTTGTAATCGATCATCGGAGCAAGGCGTACCGGAAGAAGTGAAGCCTGGCCAACACGCGGTTCAAATGATTTCGCGTAGTTTTGTGGCCCATCTTGACAATCCCACCATGCATACGACTTCACTTCTCCTCGCCCTTCGCTTTGCTGCGTCACCCGTTTTCGCCCAGGACGACATGCTCTCGCAGCGCCCTGATCC
>JADFLK010000149.1 GCA_022564455.1 Bacteroidota bacterium | reverse complement strand
ACGATTTCTCGCTCTACCTCCACCGGCCCACGGCCACCGACCCTGGCATGGCGCCCGAGGGCCACGATGCGTTTTACGTGCTCTCGCCGGTCCCGCACCTGGACAGCGGGACGGACTGGTCCATCGAAACGGAGCACTACCGCAAGCGCGTCGAGCGTTATCTGGAGGCCACCGTGCTCCCCGATCTCTCGGAGCACATCACGGCAAGCATGACGCTCACCCCGCAAGGTTTTCTGGACGACTTCCTGTCGGTAAAGGGCTCGGCCTTCTCGTTTGAACCCATCCTTACACAGAGCGCTTACTTCCGACCGCACAACAAAAGCGAAGATGTGGAAGGGCTCTACCTGGTCGGCGCGGGTACGCATCCCGGGGCGGGGATGCCCGGGGTGCTGTCGTCGGCGCGGGTGCTGGATAGCGTTGTGCCGGATCCGTGATAAGCAGACCACATCTCAGGACACTGAACCCGTTCGGCTAATCGTGCTCTGCGTAACCGAGAAGCACCACCTGGCGGCCAGGGGTAGGTTCGCCGCGTACTTCGACGGAGAAAAGGTACGATACGCCGACGTCAAGCTGGCTCGGCCGGTCGGCGAAAACCAGGGCGTTATCCTCGGAGGGAGGATCGGTGCTCTCGGTGGCCACAAAGTTGTCCGGAGCGGTGCACGCCACATCGGGCGGGCACTCAAAAATCGAGGCTACAAACGCATCCACATTGTATTCCCCGGCCTCCACAGTATGTAGCTCCGCAACCGTAATCAGCCCGAAGGAGCCCGGCGGCGGATATTCTGTGACGAGTTGCCCGTTGTTATCACACCCTGTGAAAAGGACGAGCAGCGCGATAAGAACCGTGGAACGAGAGGGCATGGTCTTCACCTGAATACGAACGTACGAGAGGATTTTAGCTCCTCTCATCCCTTGAGGCAAGGGCAAATGGTGTGCCTGACGGTTTTGTCATAGGCTCATCTCGTCTCCCCCTCCCATCCCTTCCTGGCCGTCCCGGCGCTCGCGCTCGCGGTTGCGCCGGTCGATGTTGCCGAAGGTGTAGGTGAACGTCGCGTAGACGTTCTGTGCGCCCCAGCGGCGGGTCGCTTCCTGGTAGAAGGCCGGCTGGTCGAGTTCGTAGTTGAACTTCATCGTGTCGAACACGTCGCTGGCGCGGATGGACAGGCTGGCGCGGTCGGTGAAGTCCTGCTTGAGGGCCAGATTGACCATCGAGAAGGATGAGATGCGGCCTTGTTCGATGTCGAACGGGGCGCGGTAGAAGCCGAAGAGCTGCACGCTGGTTCCGGGGCGGATCTGGAAGGTCGCGTTCGCGGAGGCCGTCCACCGGAAGGCCGAGTTCGAGAGGTTGGCGTCCACGTTGGAGACATCCGTCACCGAGCGGTGGCCGTTGAGGCTGAGGAAGCCGTTGAACTTCTGGCCGAGGCGGATGGAGCTGATCAGTTCCAGGCCATAGGAATCACTCGTGTTAAAGTTCTCGAACGTGAGCGTGGAGACGCCGGTGTCTTCGTCCAGCGTCTTCAGCCGTCGGAACACGTTTGTGGTGTGCCGGAAGAACGGGGTGGCGTTGAAGGTGAAGCCGGGGGCAAACTGCGTGTAGGTCAGCTCGACGGCGTCCGTGTACTCGGGCAAGAGGCGGGGATTGCCGACGCGGATGTTCAGCGGGTCGTCGAACGAGGTGAATGGGTTGAGCATCCGCGTGCGTGGCCGGTTGATCCGGCGGCTGTAGCTCAGCTTCACCGTGCGGCCTTCGCTGATGGCGTACGTGGCGAAGGCGCTCGGGAAGACGGAGAAGTAGTTGTTTTCAAAGGTCTCACCCGTGTTTTCCAGGGTAAAATCCGTCAGCGCCTGCTCGATTCTGGCGCCGGCCTGAACGCCAATCGAACCAAACTGGTGGGCAAGAATGCCGTAGGCAGCGTGTACCTGCTCGTCGTAGGCGAAGGCGTTTGAAAGCGTGTCGTTCGGAACCGGCACCCCGCCGATGACGTCGGCCGCGTCGAACGTGTTGTCGAGTTGGCGAAGTGTGCTCTTGCCGCCGAGTTCGAGCCGCGTTCCTTCGCCCAGGGGGCGCACGTAATCGAGCTGGAAGGTGCCTTCGTTGGTGATATTGTCCAGTATGTTGGTTTCGATGATCGGAGCGCCCGTCGGATTGTTGTTCAGATCCAGCAGTTGCTCGGTGAACGTATCGAAGTCGTCGCCGGCGTTGTGGTTGAATCGTGCCTCCAGGCTCAGTTCGTGGCCATTGCCTCCAGCGCGGTTGCCGCCGGAGGGCCCGCCACCGCCCCTCATTCGCATCCCGCCCATCCGGTGCCCTTCTCCGCCGCTCGGACGTTCTCCGTCGCCTCCCCCCGCGCCATCAAAGCTGCGTTTGAAGCCAAGCGATAGGTCCATGTTGATGCCGTTGGTTTCGCCGTCCGTAAGCCGCTGGTACAAGTTGGTTAGCATGCGGTCTGCATCCTCCTCCATGTACAGCGTTACGTTGTCGGAGGTGTTATCGCGCCGCGACACATAGCCTGAGAACGACAGGGTAGAGCCACGCGTCAACGTGTAATCGATGCTCGTGTTGAACAGATGGGACATGCTGGTTCGGTCGCCGATCCCATCCTGTAAAAGGAAAGTGGTTGGATCCAGGAAGCGGTTCTCACGGAGGTCGTCGTTGGTTCGCGTTCGGTCGTCGTAGCGAAAGCCGTACGATCCGTACAAGCTCCACTTGCCCTTCTGATAGCTCACGTTGGCGCCCGCATTAGCCCCTGGATTGGTTCCCGCGCCGAGTTGGATACCGCCGTTCAATCCGAGTTCATTGCCTTCTTTCAGGATGATGTTGATGACGCCGCTCATGCCGTCCGGATCGAAGCGGGCGGAGGGATTCGGGATGACCTCCACGCGGTCGATGGCGTCGCCGGGGAGTTGACGGAGGAACGCAGCCAGGAAATCGCCACGCATGGGAACGTTGCGCCCGTTTATCAGGATGGCCACGTTCTGGTTGCCGCGCAGGCTCACGTTTCCGTCGATATCCACCTCGACAGACGGTATGTTTTGCAAAACGTCCGTCGCGTTGCCGCCCGTGTTGATCGGCTGGTCGGAGACGTTGTACACGGTTCGGTCAATCTGGACCTCCATGAACTCGCGCCGACCGGTTACCTCGGCCTCGCCGAGTTGGGCAGAGTCTTGCGCCAGGCGGATCGTACCGAGGTCCACGGCCATGCTCCGGCGATCAATCATCGCGTCGAAGAACTGCGACGCATAGCCGATAAAGCTCACTTCCACGATGTAAGAGCCAGGCGGAAGCGAGGAGATGCTGAACGCGCCGGACGCATCCGACACCCCGCCCGTTACGAGCGAAGAATCGGCCTCCGCACGTACGGCAACGGTGGCGTACTCGATGGGTATTCCTTCGAGATCATCAAGCACAGTGCCGGCAATCGAGCCGCCCGCCATGCCTCGTTCGCCCTGGCCGGGGCGTTGGGCCTGCGAAGGGAACGTGAGAAGAGTTGCAAGTGCGAGGAGCGTAGCGAGTCGGAACATCAGAATTGATGGAGTGGGGGGATGGGAATCCAATAAACGCTGATTCGGGAGGTTGGATTGCAATGCCGATACGAACGGCATGTGCTCGGTCACGAACTGCATGATGTGGATTCAAGCTGGGCTCTTAACGTGCGAAACCTTTAGCACGTTGCACGCGGGGCGCACAAAGAGTGTCAAAATCCTGTGACGTCTAGACCGAACGCTTCGCTGAAAGGAAGACCGGATTAGTTGTCTATGTCACCGAGCAAGAACGTGCCGCCTATCGGTAAGAAGGCAAACGACCGGCGCTCTTCCATTTCGTGGGTGTCAAACCGGACGTGCAGCATGTGCCACTCACCTTCCGATTCCTCATCGCTTTCATACCCCTCAATCTCATAGTCGCCTCGGCTTGCTTCCATCAAGAAGCGGATTGATTCGAGCACACTCTCTACAAAACGAAGCTCATCTTCCCGAGCCGCGTCGGCAGCTGCCCTCCATCTGCGGTCTTCTTCATCACCGCGCGCAACGATGAAGCGCGCAAACTCCTCAATAGTCGTCCCTGGGGTACTCGCGACGGCCATCAGGTCGTTAAGCGCTTGTATTACAGATGCAGGTGGAGGCATCTCTTCCGGCCCACCCTCAGTATCCAGGTTGACGAGGCGGTAGGCGCCCTCCACGTCCATGAACGTGGCGAGCACGTAGTCTGCGGAATCGAGGTCGGAGAAAAGAAGGAGGTGGAAAACGCCGTCACGTTCTTCCTCTACGGCGTAGTGCGGGTTGAGGGCGGTAGGTTCTGAAGGGAAGAGCATCGTGGCCAGTGTTGTGAGGCGCTCTACACGAACCCGATGTGACGCCAGTACCCTGTCGCACAGCCCAATGGCCGGCCGTTCTCCTCTTATTTCGATCGGGCACGCGATGAGATCGGTTGTGGTTTCAACTCCTTCACTGTGCGCTGCCGAAACAAATTGGCCGAAGGCATTGGCCACGCCGGTTTGGTCCGGGGCGGGTTGTGCAAAGGCAAAAGCGGGGAGCAGAAGGAAAACGAGGGCGCCAAGACGCATGGGAATCGCGGATGGCTTGGAGCTTCTGAAGGTAGGGCTTCGATCTGAACCGCTGTGCGTCCGTGATCGGATACATAGGAGGAAGCGTCGTATGTTCCGTCGTCGTCGTCCCCCCTCCGATGCGCGCGTACCTCCTTTTTCTCTTCGCCGGTCTGGCAGCGAGCGGCTGCATTCCCTACGCCGTCGGCACTACGGCGGAGCCCGCTCCGGTGGGTACGGTTGTTCCGAGTACCGTTGCGCAGGTAGCCGTGGGGCAGCCCAAGATCAACGCTGACCCCGGCGACCCGGACGAAAGGACGACCAGCTTTTCATTCGACAGCGAGGCGCGGTTTGGGCTGGATGAACGCTCCGATGCGGGCGTGCGACTTGCCGGAAGCAGCGGCATTGTTGCAACGTACAAACGACAACTGACACCAAGTGGGCCGCGACGCATCGCCACGGCGGTAATGGTGGGGGGAGGGCTTCTTGGCCTCGGTAGTCACGCCCATTTTGAGGCCACGTTTGTCGGTTCTTGGCCCTACAGCCCGACGATGACGCCGTATGGGGGATTACGTGTCCAACACGCGCTTGCGCTGGGAGACGACGACCCGACGCCCAATCCGGCTATCGGCGCGTTCGCAGGTGTTCGGTTGGGCGAGCCCGATCTGGGCGTTAGCCCCGAATTGGGCATCTTCTACAGCCCGACAGACGCCTTCATGGAAACGGACTGGGTGGTCGTCCCCTCGATTACCGTTCATGGCGGGCGGCTGCTGCGCGCGCTGGGCATCGGCTTTTGAGATCGGCTTGTTTTGTTGCTTGCAACAGGTCCGAATGAAACCGGGGTTATTCTTCGCGGTCTACAACGCTCACGCTCGAACTACGACTCATGTCCGATCCCCTTACCTATACATCTGAAGGCATCGACGTTCAGTACGATGTCAAGCGCTGCATCCACGCCGCTGAGTGTGTGCATGGCAGCCCCACCGTGTTCGATCCGAAGCGCAAGCCGTGGGTGGACCCGTCGCAAGCGGATGCCGATGCTATCTCGGCAACAATCATGAACTGTCCGACGGGCGCTCTGAAGTTCACGCGGAAAGATGGCGGCGAGGAAGAAACGCCGGATGCCGCGAATAGCCTGTCAATCCAGCCAGACGGGCCTCTTTTCGTGCGCGGCGACCTCCAGATCGAGACGCCGGACGGCGAGGTGATCCTCACCGATACCCGTGTGGCCCTTTGTCGCTGCGGGCTCTCCGAGAACAAGCCGTTCTGCGACAACAGCCACCTCAACTCGTTCGAGGACGACGGAACGAGGGGTGAACACAACGCTTCGGCTTCTGCTGATGAGACGGTACTGCGGATCATCCTTGCTGCAAACGGCCCGTACCTGTTGCGTGGTC
>JADFLK010000148.1 GCA_022564455.1 Bacteroidota bacterium | reverse complement strand
AAGCGACGCGAGAAGCACACCCAGTGCAAGACGGCGATGGCGGAAGAGAGCTTCAGCTTTGTCACGCATAGCCATCCGGGCCTGAATGCGCGGCGATGCGGGCGGCGGCGGAACGGCCGGAGCCGTCTCCTGCGCCAACGCACGCAACGAGGGGCGGATGGGGGCGAGAGCCGTGGTCTGTGGCTCCTCCATGTCGAAGCCGATCTGGAACCCGCCCGTCACTGTGTCGAATGCAGGCCCATCGCCAAAATCTTTTCCTGAGCCCGTGGGGTCGCTCGCTGGGGTAAACGGATCGTCCATTTGAATGGCAGGCGCTTCTGCCGCAACCGGCTCATCTTCAGAAACGGCTTCAGGTTCAAATGGGCCTTCCGCTTTCGATGCAATTTCGGGACTATCGAGGTCTTCGTAGACCGCATCGTACACGGCACCTTCCTGCGACGCTACGTACGTGCCGTCAAAGAAAGCATTCACATTGGGGGGTGCGATTGGCTCGGGCTGAGGACGACGGGTCCCCGACGCATCGGAAGCCATAGGTGAGGCAGGAGAAAGGGTGCGATCAGTCATGGACGGCGGTTGTGGGAATCGGACGCAAGAATACAAAGCCCGCACCGCTCCGCCCAACGCCCCGATTCATACCGGATCTGCGCATCTTCTGCGACGAAGCGCCGAATTAAACATGCCAATGGGCCAAAATGCCCGTTTGTCTCATCCGCCCCCTTGAACTGAGACTTTACGTTTTTGGCACCTAAACAGGCCCATCGTAAGCCGCCGCGATGTGATTTTGGCTCGTCACCGGCCCAGTCTCTTCCCCTCTACCGTAACCCCTGGGCCAATGATGTAAAGGGCTCCATCGTCAATGACGGTCTCAGTCACATGGTACGTTAAGGCAGTCGCATCGGGCGTTGGATTGGGGCGAACTGCAAGGCCAAACACAATCAGCACGACGGCCGCAAGGAGCGCTGACCGGAAAGACACATGCCGGTGAATCTGTCCGCCGAAGAATTTGTGCTCCGAAACGCGATTCGGTGCGAAACGCGGGGCGCGGCGAATCCGGTCGATGCGTGCGAATACAGCTTCATCAACTGCGGGCGGTACGATGAACGTCTCCTGCCGTGAAACCAAGCGGAAGGCCAGCAACACGTTGAACTGCTCCCGGCAGGCGGCGCACATCGATAGGTGGGCGAACAACTCGGCCTGCTTGCCGCCTGGCAGTTCGCCATCGGCGTACAGATTCAGGAGTCGCTCGAAATGATGATCGGTACACATGGTCCTGGTGCGGCTTGCCTCGGAAGACTTTTTCATAGGATCGTACCCTCGTTCGATTCAGTCATGACACGTTCCTCAACACCTGTTTATGATGCGGCTCGAGTTCGGAATCAGGGGTTTCGGGGTTTGGGTGCTCGCCCTCCGGCTCTACCCAAGGCTGGAGAAACTGCCCCAGCTTGCGCCGGGCCTTGAACAAGCGGCTCTTGACGGATGAAACCGCATTGCGTGTAACGGCGGCGATCTCATCGTAGGAGAGGTTCTGGTACTCGCGGAGGACGAGCACTTCACGGTATTCGGGCGACAGTTCCTTGAGGAAGCGGTTGACGAGTTCCACCTGCTCCGATTTCATCAGCCGCGCGAAGGGTGTCTCACCGTCAAAGGCATGAACGTCCGCGGCAGTCTCATCAAACTCCGTGTAGCGGTTGGAGCGGCGCAGGGTGTTCAGGCACTGGTTGCGCGCGATCGTAAACAGCCACGACTTGAACGATCCGGCTCTCCTGAGGCGTTGCCGGTGCTCGTACACGCGGACAAACGTCTCCTGCATTACATCCTGCGCAGCGGCTCGGTCAAGTAGCATCTTGGCGCAGAACGCGTATACAGGCCCTTTGTAGCGGTTGTATAGCGCCACAAAGGCGAACTCGTCGCCCTGTTGGAAGGCCTCGATGAGCATGTTGTCGGATTGCGGCATATGTTTGCCAGTCGCTCGGCCGTCGGGGGTGTATCCGTGTGTTGTGTAAGACCCTTGTGGTATCGGAAAGTTGCTCTATGAATCAGGGATCAGGGGATGCGGTTTCGGCTGTGGGATATCAGATGTGGGATATCGGATATCGGAGAACAGGAAACTTTTTGATTTCACCCTTCACCCTGAGACGCCCCACCGGGTCGTCTCTACGACCTACGCCGTGAATCCGACAGATTCCCGGCCTCTTCATCTTATCGCCACATCTCTTTTCGCTACAGCTTTACGATGTGGAACACTAACTAGGCCATGCCACGTGAGTATTTTCGCAGGCTTTCTGCTTCCCAGTTGCCTCCGAACTCGGAGGACGTGGGCGCAGCGATATCCGCCTCATTCCCCCAAACACTCCAAACCAGCCGCACAGATGCGCAACACTTTTATTCGTTTGCTTCCCGCACTCGCCGTCGCCGTTGGCCTTACGGTCCCCATCCTCTCAGGATGTAGCGGTTCGATGCCTGCCGTGCAGATCGACCCTACCGATCCAGACCTCATCGTCGCCGAATCATTGGGCGACACACTTACACTGAATGCGTTTGAGGATGCTTACATAGCAGCCAACGGAGATCGGGCAAGCGCTACCGATGACTCTCTGGGCGCCTATCAAGACTTCCTCGAACGGTACGTCAACTTCCGACTGAAGGTCCGCCAGGCGCGGGAACTCGGCCTCGATCGGGATTCCACGATTATTGCGGAGATGGCGGAGTACCGCGACCAGTTGGCGCGGCCGTATTTCACCGACCAGGCTGTTCTTGACGACATCATTGCGGACCTCTACGAGAAGCAGCGAGAAGAGATCGACGTGAGCCACCTGCTGATCCGCGCCGACGAGAACGCATCTCCCGAAGACACCCTCCTCGCCTTCAACCGGGTCATTGGCCTGCGCGATTCCATAAACGCGGGATCGGACTTCGAGGAGATGGCCTTCCTTCGCTCTGAGGATCCCTCTGCCCGCCGCAACCGGGGCAACCTTGGCTATTTCACGGGTGGGCGCATGGTGCAGGGTTTCGAAGATGCCGCATACGGAGCGGCCGTCGGCGAAATGGTAGGCCCCGTCCGGACGCGCTTCGGGTATCACCTTATTAAGGTCAACGACCGCCGGCCGCGTACGGCTGAGATCCGCGCGAGCCACATTCTGATTCGTATTCAGGGCGACACAGCAGATGACACGACTGCCGCGCGTACGACGCTCGAAGAACTGGAAATGCGCATCGAGGCCGGCGAGGACTTCGCCACGCTGGCCCGCCAGTACTCCGACGACGTAGCCTCCGGCCGCGAAGGTGGCGACCTTGGCTTCTTTGGCGTAGGCCGGATGGTGGAGTCTTTCAACGAAGCGGTCTTTGCACTCGAAAACGTGGGCGACATTGCGGACATCGTTGCATCTCGCTTCGGCTTCCATCTTATTCGCCTTGAGGAGCGCAAGGAGCTACCGACGTACGAGGAAGCCCTTCCCGACCTGAAGCGCCTCGCCAACGATTTGCCTCGCACGGCAATCCGCCGCCGCCAGATCGGCGAAGAAGAACTCGAAGCCGCCGGATATACCTTCGACCCCGGCCTCGTGGAGGCAGCCATCCGCCTGTTCGACGCCGACTCTCTCTTTCTCCAGCTTCGGAGGGACGGGTTTGGGGATCTGTCCGAGGCGAGCTTTGCCACGGTCGGCGACACGTCGTTCACATTTGAGGTATTCCGGACGCACCTCACACGATCCGGCGTTCGCCCCGGCGCGGATCAGGTAGCGCAGTTCCACACCGAAATGGATAACTACCTTGCCGACCAGGGCTTCAACCACGCCCTGAACACCCTCGAAGAACGTGATCCTGCCTTCCGCACCCTGCTTGGGCAGTACGTGGACGGCGTCCTTCTCTTCCGAATCTCTGAGGACTCCGTGTGGACACCTGCGGCGCAGGATGTTGAAGGCCTCCGCGCATACCATACGGGCCGCGAAGACCGGTACAACTGGCCCGAGCGCCGCCGCGTGCTGGCCTTCACCAGCCCCAGCGACTCGATGCTGACGTTGGTCTCAGCCGACCTCGACGCCGGCCACGACGCGCAGGAAATCCTGGCACGCTATGAGGAATCGACACTAACCCTTCGGCTGGATACGCTGTTTATTGCCGACTCAACGAGCTCACCGCTGGATGCAGCCCTCAGCCTTGAAGTCGGCCAACGATCCGACGTCGTGCCAGAGCGCAGCCGGCTCGCCATCTACTACCTCGACGCCATCGAGGCGCCTCGCCTCAAGACGTTTACGGAGGCTCGCGCCGAGCTCGTAACGGAATACCAGGAAGTACTGGAAGGCTATTGGGTGGAGCGCCTCAGAGCGCAGTACCAGACAACCACCTACCCGAACCGGCTTGTGGGGGCTTTCAAGGAGCCTCGAATGGGATCCATTGACGTCACGGGGTCAGACTCAACTCAAATGTCCGGGCAATAACTACCTGTTTACGCCTGTCTTCCTACACGACGCCCGCTGGGTTTCCGCCCTCACTCTGGAATCCTGCGGACCTTTCATTTTTTGCTCGCGTTTTTCCGTCTACCCGTTCCGGCTCTGGCCATCCTGCTCATGGCAGGATGCGTTGCCGGGTGCGGTCGCCAAGATTCGGCATCTACAGGCGATTTCGCGGCACGAGTGGGCGCCGAGTACTTAAGTGAGCAGGATGTAGCTGAAGCCCTTGATGTGCTTCCTGCGGGCCTCGACAGCTTAACGGCACGGCAGCAGGTTATCGAGCAGTGGGTACACAGCCGCCTTCTGGCACAGGAGGCCCGGCGGCGAGGCCTTACTTCGCAGGATGACATCCGCCGCCAGCTTGCTGAAAGCGAGCGGGCTGTGCTCGCTGCAGCATTGATCGACCGTTTTTTTGAGGCCAATGCCGAGGAGCCGACGGACGAAGAAATACGATCCTACTACGAGGCCAATCGTCAACAGCTAGCACTCCGAGAGCCATATGTGCAGATTCGTTTGCTTACTACGGACGATGCTGCCCGCGCACAAATGGGCCGGATTGCAATGGTACGTGCGCGAAACTCCCCCTTCGCCGATTCGCTCTGGAACCTGACTGCCCAGGAATTTGCATCAGACCCCGAAGGCGCACGAGCACTGTCGTCCCAGTACCTTCCTGAAAACCGCCTGCGCGGCATCGACGAAACGATTGGGCGGCGAGGCCGCATCCTTGAAACCGGTGAAGTCAGCAGCGTCTTCGAATCAGGAGGGCACCATCATGTGCTCCAGATCGTTAATCGGGTAAGCGCCGGGATCACACCTGAGCTCGCCTGGATCCGTGAAGAACTTCGGCAACGACTTGCCATCGAAAAGCGAAACACCATGCTGGCCCGGCAGATTCAGCAGCTAAAGAACGAAGCCGAATTAGACGGACGCCTGGAAATCCGCTAACCGAATCCTTCCCATGTATATGCCCTTTATCCGATTGAACTCCCTGCCCCGCAGCCTCCGCCGTTGTTTGGCGATGGCTCTGATCCTGGCACCGGTCGTAACCGGCGTGTTTCCGGCCCACGCCCAAATAGCCCCCGGCACAGTCCTCGACGAGATCGTGGCCGTGATCGGTACGGAGCCCGTCCTGGCGTCTGAAGTAAACGCGGTAGCTCTGTCTGCATCGCAGACCCCTTTGACTACGATTCCGGATGATGAGTGGAGCCGAGCTCTGGATGAACTCGTAAATCAGAAGGTGGTGCTGGCGCGGGCAATGCGCGACACGACGATCAACATCTCCGACGATCAGGTGAATCGGCAACTCGACGCGCGAACGGCCTCCCTTGCGGCGCAACTCGGTGGCGAAGACGAGTTGACCGCGTACTACGGCCGCACCATTGAGGAGATCAAGGCCAGCTTCCGCGATGACGTGCGCCGGCAACTGATGGCGCAGCAGTACCAGTCGCGGCGGCTACGTGAGATCAAGATCACGCCCACAGAGGTTCAGACGTGGTTTGCCCAGATACCGGAGGCGGAAATTCCTGACGTACCGGA
>JADFLK010000147.1 GCA_022564455.1 Bacteroidota bacterium | reverse complement strand
ATCTCTTTGTCCGCCAGACGATCCTTCCATGTGTTTGGCATGACAGTCTCCCGACGGCTCCGCCGTCAGTATCCATGTCGGCACAATGGAAGTGCTTGGATCAATCATTGTGGTAGATCACTTAGTGGTAGGAGAGAAGTTATGCCGCAAGTGCCTCCGAAAAGCTGCCAAGTTCGTGGAACATAGCAGAGAAGCCGTTGACCAGCATGATGCCGCGAAAGCGCTCGCGCTCTTGGAGGCTGGCGTGCGTGAGTACCCGAGCGCAGATGTCTTGCGCGAGGCGATGAAAACGTTTTCTTCGCCCCCTCTCCCCCGACTCCACACCTCTCAGCTGTAATTTGCCCCTTGCCCAGTTCGGAACCCGATCTGGGGTCCGGCCGCCGGAACAGGTTGTTCAGGTTTCGTTTGCGGCTCCGCCCCTGATCCTCGCGACCCGCGAGCCCTTAACATCCCTCACTGCGCTCTATGTTCGATACGCTATCCGACAAGCTCGACGCCGCCCTCAAAAGTGTTAGGGGCCAGGGCAAGATCACCGAGCTCAACATCGCGGAGACGATGCGGGAGGTCCGCCGCGCGCTCCTCGATGCCGACGTCAACTACGAGGTTGCCCGCGAGTTCACCAACCGCGTCAAGGAAAAGGCGCTGGACGAGGACGTGCTCACGTCCGTGGCGCCGGGCCAGCAGTTCGTCAAGCTCATCTACGACGAACTGGTTTTCCTCCTCGGCGACGTCCACGTTGAGCTGAACAAGAGCAAGCGGCTCCCGAACGTCATCCTGATCGCCGGTTTGCAGGGATCGGGTAAAACGACGTTTGTTGCCAAACTGGCTCGGTTCCTGAAGAGCCAGGGCAAGAGCCCGCTCCTCGCCGCCGCCGACGTGTACCGCCCGGCCGCTGTGGACCAGTTGGAAGCGCTCGCCGCGCAGGTGGGTGTCCCCACGTTTTCGATTCGCGGCGAAGACGGCGTGCCCGAGAAGGATGCCGTCCGCGTAGCGCGCGAGGCCGTGCTGGAAGCGCGCAAGACCGGCCGCGACACCGTCATCATCGACACGGCAGGCCGCCTGCATGTGGACGAGCAGATGATGGCCGAGGTCGTCGCTATCAAAAAGGCCGTCGATCCCGACGAAATCCTCTTCGTCGTGGACTCGATGACGGGGCAGGACGCCGTGAACAGCGCACGCGAGTTCAACCTGCAACTCGACATCGACGGCGTCGTCCTCACCAAGCTCGACGGCGATACCCGCGGCGGCGCGGCGCTCTCGATCCGCTCGGTGGTCGAGAAGCCGATCAAGTTTGCTTCCACCGGCGAGAAGCTCGACGCGCTCACGGAGTTCCACCCGGATCGCATGGCGCAGCGCATCCTCGGCATGGGCGACATCGTGTCGTTCGTCGAGAAGGCGAAGGAGCAGTTCGACGAGGAGGAGGCCATCGAGCTCGAGAAGAAGTTCCGCAAGCAGACCTTCGATCTCGACGACTTCTACGAACAGCTTCAGAAGATCAAGAAGATGGGGTCGATGAAAGACCTCCTCGGCATGATCCCGGGCGTGGGCAAGGCTGTGAAGGACATGGATGTCCGCGACGACGCCTTCGTCCACATCGAGGCTCTCATCCAGTCCATGACGGCGGCCGAGCGCAGCAAGCCCGAACTCATCAACGGCAGCCGCCGCCAGCGCATCGCCAAGGGCGCCGGGCTCAAGGTGCAGGACGTTAACCAGCTCCTCAAGCAGTTCCGCGAGATGAAGAAGATGATGAAGACGATGATGCGGCTCACCAAGAAAGGCCGCAACGTTGACATGGGCTCGCTAATGGGGCTCCAGAACTAAATCGTATTCCATAGTGCGTATTCCGTATTGCGTAAGGGTGTTCGACTGATCCTCATTACGTACCACGCACTACGCACTATTCACAACCGACCTCCAACCTTTCAACCAGTAACCGAACATCATGGCAGTCAAACTTCGCCTACGCCGGATGGGCCGCAAGAAGCTCCCCATCTATGCCCTCGTCGCCGCGGATGCCCGCAGCCCGCGTGATGGCCGTTACATCGAAGACCTCGGCCGGTATGAGCCGCTGAGCGAACCCGCAACCGTCCGCCTGAAGGAGGACCGGATTCTTTACTGGCTCGGCGAGGGCGCGCAGCCGTCGCATACCGTTCGCAACCTGCTCAGCGGCCAGGGCGTGATGCTCCGCCTGCACATGCTCCGCAAGGGGAAGACGGAAGAAGAGATCGAGCAGGCCGTAACTGCCTTCCTCGCGCACCGCGCCGAGAACAGACCGGTCAAGAAGAGCAAGGCGGAACTTCGCGCGGAACGCCTCGAGAAGGAGCGCGCCGTCGCTGCCGAAAAGGCCGCTGAGATGGCGGAGAAACGCGCCGAGCGCGAAGCCGAACTCGAGAAGCAGCGGCAGGAGGACGAAGATGCCCAGCGCGCCGAGCGTGCTGCAGCTGACGCCGACGTCACCGCCGAAGCTCCTGCCGAAGGTGGGGATGAGGCCACGGTTGAAGAAGAGGCTGGTATAGAGGAAGTTTCAGAAGAAGCTGCACCCGAGGCCACCGCTGAAGACGTTGTCGAAGAAGCTCCGGAGGGAGAAGCTGAAGTTGTGGAGGAGCCGGTTGCAGAAGAAGCTCCGGAGGAAGAAGCTGAAGTTGTAGAGGAGCCGGAAGCTGAAGAAGCTCCGGAGGAAGAAGCCGAAGTTGCAGAGGAGCGGGAAGCAGAAGAAGCTCCGGAGGAAGAAGCTGAAGTTGTAGAGGACCCGGAAGCTGAAGAAGCACCGGCGGAAGAGCCCGTGGCTGCTGAAACCACAGCCGAGCCGGACAAACTCACGAAGATCCTTGGCATCGGGCCGAAGTTCTCGGCGCTGCTCAACGAGCACGACATCACCACCTTTGCGCAGCTTACCTCCCTGGAGTTGGAGTCGCTCCGTACGATTGTCGATGAGAGTGGCCTTAGCACAGCCACTGCCAACGAGGAAAGCTGGGCGCAGCAAGCCGCTTTCCTCGCTGCCGATGACAAGGATGGCCTCAAGGCCTTCATTGTTGAACTGAAGAAAGGGTAGCCGACGCTGTGGGTTTGAGGGGGTGAAGTGTGCGAGGGCACTGATGGGTGTTCTCGTACATTTTCAAGAAGCTCGACACACATGAACACCGAACTCCTTCTGATGGGCTACTTCGGACGCGCTCACGGCGTGGTCGGCGAGGTTAAGGTCTTTCCCGAAACCGACGATCCGCAACGTTTCCTTGCGTTGCGGCGCGTTTTTGTGGGTCCGTCGGCCGATCAGACACGCACCTACGAAGTTGAGAGTGTTCGCTTTCAGATAATGAAAGGGCGGACGATTGCGCTGCTCAAGCTGGCCGGCATTTCGACTCGTGAGGAGGCGGAGACTCTCAGCCGAATCGGTGTCTACGCCTTGAAATCCGACCTTCCGCCCCTCGAAGACGGCGAAGTCTACATCCACGATCTGATCGGGATGGAGGTCGTTGAAGAGGGAGGAGGCGAGGTCATCGGCACCGTGTGCGATGTACTCGAAGGCGCGCAACGCCTGCTCGTCGTTTCCCGCCCCGCCCGCCCCGACGCGCTCATCCCCGACGTGCCGGAGATTGTAACGGATGTCGATATTAATCTGCGCCGAATCGTAGTTGACCCTCCCGACGGACTTCTCGAATAGTTTTCGATTTCGGATTTTTGATTTTGGCAGTTCGAGTTGGAATGAAGCCAAACCCCAAATCCCAGATCGTAAATCCGAATTCCCCACAATGCTCATCGACCTCATCACCGTACTGCCGGATCTCGTCCGCAGCCCGCTGGATCACTCGATCCTCCAGCGTGCGCAGGACAAGGGCCTCGTGGAAGTGCGCGTGCATGATTTGCGCGACTGGGGGCTCGGCAGCTACCGGCAGATCGACGACCTTCCGTATGGCGGAGGCGGAGGGATGGTGCTCAGGCCCGAACCGCTCTTCGCCAGTATCGAGGCGCTTCAGGAACAACTCGGCGAGCCTTACGATGAAATTATTTACCTCACGCCGGACGGCGAAACGCTCGACCAGCCTCTTGCCAACCGGCTGTCCCTCTACAAAAACCTGCTGCTGATTGCCGGCCACTACAAGGGCATCGACCAGCGCGTGCGGGATACGTTTGTGACGCGCGAGATATCTATTGGCGATTACGTGCTCTCGGGCGGCGAACTGCCCGCGCTTGTTCTCATCGACGCCATTGCACGGCTCATTCCCGGCGTTCTCGGCGATGCCAACTCCGCCCTGTCCGATTCGTTTCAGGATGGTTTGCTGGATGCTCCGGCCTACACGCGACCTCCTAAGTTTAGAGGGATGGGCGTGCCGCCAGTGCTGACGTCCGGCAATCACGAAGCCATTTTGTCGTGGCGCGAGGAACAACGGCTAGTCAAGACGCAAAAGCGCCGCCCCGATCTCCTTCCCCCAGAACACGAATAATCCGTCGAATAAGCAGAGAAGCGCCCTCTCTGTAATTGGGTGTCCGTACCTTAAAGGCTGCGTGTTCGTTCCTCCGTGTTCGTGCTACCTCAACCTCAACACTTCCAGAAGAGTATTGCCATGGCTACCGACCTGATGAACCTCGTTGAGGCTACGCAGCTCCGCGACGATATCCCGGCGTTCGGGCCTGGTGATTCGATCAGTGTGCACGTCCGTGTTATTGAGGGCGAGAAGGAGCGTATCCAGAAATTCGACGGTGTCGTGATCTCCATCAGGGGCTCCGGCTCGTCCAAGACGTTCATGGTTCGTAAAGTGTCGAATGGCGTCGGTGTCGAGCGCATCTTTCCGTTGCATTCTCCGCGTGTCGCCAAGATCGAGCTTATCCGAGAGGGCCGCGTCCGCCGCGCGAAACTCTACTACCTCCGTGGCCTCCGGGGCAAGGCCGCTCGTATTAAGGAGAAGCGCCGCGATTCGACGAAGTAGCGACGGTGGGGACGGATTCGGTAGGTGCCGATCCTGCTGAGTAGACAGTAGTAAGGCTATCCTTCGCATCCAATCTGCTCCTCCCTCCGTTGTCCGATTCGCCAGGTATCAAGATCGTTGCCACTAACCGCAAGGCGCGGTACGAGTACAACCTCGAAAAGCCCATCGAGGCCGGGATGGTACTGACGGGCTCCGAAGTGAAGTCGCTGCGCGAGGGGAAAGTGAGCTTGCAGGAAGCCTATGTGGCCGTAGGCAGCGACGGTGTAGAGTTGTTGAATGCGCACATCAACCCGTACGAGATGGGAGGCCATGCCAACCACGAGCCGACGCGGCCCCGGCGTCTGTTGCTCCATCGAAAGGAAATCAAGAAATTGAAGAAAAGTGTTGAGCAGAAGGGGTTTACGATAGTCCCTCTAAAGATTTACTTCAAGAGCGGGCGAGCCAAGATCGAGATTGCACTGGGCCGAGGAAAGAAGATGCACGACAAGCGCCACGACATCGCGGACAGAGAATCCAAGCGCAGGATGGATCGGGTGATGAAGGAGCGGTAGTACGGATTTTCGATTGGCAGATTAGAAGGTTAAAGGTTTTCTGATTCGTCGCTCCGGCTTTCAAATTGTGACTTCCAATCTGTAACCTTCCAATCTGTAATCTGCCAGCCCTTCATGTCTTTCCCACCTGTCGAAGAACAGCTCCAACAGATCCGCCGAGGTGTAGCGGAGATTCTCCCCGAGGAGGCGCTTGTCGAGAAGCTGAAGAAGTCGGCGGCGGAAGGGCGGCAGCTCATCGTCAAGCTCGGATGCGATCCGTCGCGGCCCGACCTCCACCTTGGCCACGCGGTTGTGCTTCGGAAGCTGCGGCAGTTTCAGGACCTCGGTCACAAGGCCGTGCTCATCGTCGGCGACTTCACGGCCATGATCGGCGACCCCTCGGGGAAGAGCAAAACGCGGCCGTCGCTGACGTTCGAGGAGACGCGCGAGAACGGCCGGTCGTATTTCGAGCCGGCCACCAAAATCCTCGATCCCGACCCGGACAAGTTGGAAATCCGTTACAACGGCAATTGGCTGAACGAGATGT
>JADFLK010000146.1 GCA_022564455.1 Bacteroidota bacterium | reverse complement strand
TGGGAAAGCAGTGTCGGCTGTGTGATGAGTTGCCTTTGTTAGGGGTGACCCTTTCGTAGGGGCGATTCATGAATCGCCCCTACGAGGCTGTGCCTATTCCGGAAACCCATCCACCTCCCACGGCTACAACAAGAGCCTCAAATGACCGGAACGGAGGGTTGCGTTCCGGGTTCAATTGTGGCAGATTAACAGCGTTAACCTATCGGACACCCTTCCCCAACTATGGAAACCCCGACGCTCGCACAGCCGCTGACGAATGGTCACGCGGCAAGCGCAACGACCACGAAGCCCTTCCGCACCGCCGCTGTCCTCGGCGCCGGTGTGATGGGAAGCCAGATCGCCGCACACCTTGCCAACGCCGGCCTTCAGGTGCTCCTTCTCGACGTGACGCCGCAAGCCATTGGCAAGGAAGGCAAGCCGAACGACATCGTGGCGGGCGCCTTCAAGGCAGCCACGAAGATGAACCCCGCGCCATTCTTTGCGCCGTCGGTGCAAAAGCGCGTCTCGCTCGGCAACTTCGACGAAGACTTCGAGCGCATTGCTGAGGCCGATTGGGTGATTGAGGTTGTAGTCGAGCGCCTGGATATCAAACAAAGCGTGATGGCGCGCATTGAGGAGCACGCTCGCAAAGACGCTGTTATCACTACCAATACGTCGGGTCTGCCCATCCACCAGATCGCGGAAGGGCGGAGCGAGGGCTTCAAGGCCAGGTTTCTCGGGACGCACTTCTTCAACCCGCCGCGCTACCTCAAGCTCTTCGAGGTCATCCCCACGCCGGACACCGACCCCGAGGTGCTGGCGCGTGTGAATCATTTCGCTCGCGTCCACCTTGGTAAGGGCGTCGTGGTTGCGAAGGACACGCCGAACTTCATCGGCAACCGGATCGGCATCTACGGCATCATGGGCGCGCTCCGGCAGTTCACGGAGAAGGGCTACTCTATCGAGGAAATCGACGCGCTGACGGGTACACTCATCGGCCATCCGAAGAGCGCCACGTTCCGCACGGCAGACGTGGTGGGTTTGGATACGCTCATCCACGTCACCAAAAATCTCTACGACGGCGTGCCGGGTGACGAGAGCCGCGCCATGTTTGAGGTGCCGGACGTGCTCGCCAAACTCGTTGAGGCCGGGAAGTTGGGCGCTAAAACGAAGTCCGGGTTTTACCAGAAGGGCAAGGACAAGGTCATTCGCTCTATCAACCCGGAGACGATGGAGTACGGCGATCCGAAGGAGATCGGATTTGACGCGTCCGCTTTCAAAAAGGCGGGCGATCTGACTGGGCGCCTCAACGCGCTGTACGACGATGAAGGCCGTGCGGGGCAATTCTTCCGCGAGACGACGCTCGACCTCCTCGGCTACAGCGCCCGCCGCATACCTGAAATCATCGACTCTCCGGCAGACCTTGATAAAGCTGTTTCCTGGGGTTTCGGGTGGAAAATGGGGCCGTTTGCGATGTGGGATGCGCTCGGTGTGGACCGTGTGCGCGACGAGCTGGCCGCCGAGGGCATCGAAACGCCCGATTGGGTGGCCGCCGTGCCGTCGGAGGGCTTCTTTGTGGAGAAGGCGGGTGTGCCTCACGTCTGGAATCCCGGCGAGGGCGCGTACGTCGCCGATCCGAAACCGGCCGACGAGTGGGGGCTCAACCTCATCAAGCAGGATGAACAGCGGACAATCTGGAAGAACTCGGAGGCAGCGTTGCTCGATCTCGGCGATGGTGTCGGATTGTTTGAGTTCCGCTCGAAGGCCAATAGTCTCGGGCAGGAAGTGATTACGGGCCTCGTCGAGGCCATTGAAAAGGTGGAGAACGACCCGAACCTGCGCGGTATGGTTGTCGGCAATGAGGGGACGAACTTCTCGGTCGGCGCCAACCTCGGCGAGGTAGTGATGGGCATGGCGATGGGCGACGGCGCTGCGGCCATCGAGCCGTTCATCAGGAGCTTTCAGGAGATGATTCTCAAGGTTCGCTACGCCGAGAAACCCGTCGTGGTGACGACGCATCAGCGCGTACTGGGCGGTGGCTGCGAGATGGCGATGGCGAGCCCGCATCCGGTGGCCGCGGCCGAAACGTACATCGGGCTCGTGGAGCTGGGCGTTGGCCTCATCCCGGCCGGTTGCGGCACGATGATGATGACGGCCAAGGCCGCCGAGGCCGCCGCGAATGCTGATCGTCCGAGCGAGATCCAACCGTTCCTTCGCCAGCACTTCGAGAGCATCGCGTTGGCGAAAGTGGCCACGTCGGCCACAATGGCAAAGGAAATGCGCATCCTGCCACCGGAAACGCTGGTGGTGATGAATGCCGAACGCCGCTTCCATGTGGCGAAGGCCGAAGTCATCCGCCTCAGCGATCAGGGTTACCTGCCGCCGCCGGTGCGGACGCATATTCCGGTGCTCGGTGCGCAGGGCCGCGCGCAATTCGAGATCGCGCTTTTCCAGTTCGAGGAAGGCAAGTACATCTCCGAGTACGACCATTACCTCGCAAGCAGGCTAGCATGGGTGATGACTGGTGGCGACCTCACCGCACCGGCCGAGGTCCACGAAGACTACCTGCTCGAACTTGAGCGCGAGGTGTTCCTGTCGCTCCTCGGCGAGGAGAAAACGCAGGCCCGCATCCAGAGCATTTTGACGACTAACAAGCCGCTTCGCAACTAGGTAATGGCATGTGTAGGGGCGACCCGTCGGGTCGCCCCTACTACACACAAACAACCACAAACCCAATGCAACTCCACGACGCATACATCGTGTCCGCCGTCCGCACGCCGGTCGGCAAGGCGAACCGCGGCATACTTCGAAACATCCACCCCATTGAGCTCGGCGCCGTTGCCGTGAAAGGCGCAATGGCTCGCATCCCCGGCCTCGATGGCTCAATGATAGACGACGTGCTCATTGGCTGTGCGTTTCCGGAAGGGCCGCAGGGCACCAACATGGGGCGCGGCATCGCGCAGTTGGCCGGCCTCCCCGACGAAGTGCCCGGCGCAACCGTGAACCGGTTTTGTTCGTCCGGTTTGCAGACCGTGGCGCAGGCCTACAACTCGGTGGCGCTGGGCCAGGCGGATTGCATCATCGCCGGCGGCACGGAATCGATGAGTTCGGTGCCGATGGGCGGTTTCTACTTCGCTCCGAATCCCAAGTTGGCCGTCGACGACCCCGATTATTACGCGGCGATGGGCATTACGGCAGAGAATGTGGCGGATCGTTACAACGTGAGTCGTGAAGACCAGGACGCGTTCGCGTTGAGCTCCCACCTGAAAGCCCTTGACGCTATCCAGAGCGGCCGTTTTGAGGACGAACTTGTTCCTGTGCCTCTTTCTGAAGTCGTCTACGACGAAGCGACGCGCTCCTCAAAGACCGTTGAAAAGGAGCATGCCGTAGACGAGGGGCCGCGTCCGGGTTCTACGTTGGAGGCGCTTGCGAAGCTCAGGCCTGTTTTCAAGATGGGCGGCTCGGTGACGGCCGGCAACTCGTCGCAGATGAACGACGGCGCGGCGGCCACGATCATCATGAGCAAGGCGAGGGCCGAGGAGACCGGCGCCACACCGATGGCGCGGATGCTCGGCTTTGCCGTGGCGGGCGTAGATCCCGCCATTATGGGAATTGGGCCGGTAGAGGCCGTTCCGAAAGTGCTCAAGCAAACCGGCCTCAAGCTCGAAGACATCGGCCTGTTCGAGCTGAACGAAGCCTTTGCGAGCCAGTCGTTGGCCGTAGTCCGCGAACTCGGCATCGACCCCGAGATCGTCAACGTCAACGGCGGCGCGATTGCACTGGGCCACCCGCTCGGTTGCACCGGCGCCAAGCTGACGGCTACGCTCCTCCACGAGATGAAGCGCCGCGAGATTCGCTACGGCATCTGCACGATGTGCATCGGCGGGGGGATGGGGGCCGCGGCGGTGTTTGAGAACGTGGCGGCTTAACCACACTCCTCCACGAAATACCCTGTTGTCTGATCATGCCTTCGGCGTGAGGGGCCGCGAGATTCGCTACGGCATCTGCACGACGTGCATCGGTGGGGGCATGGGTGCGGCAGCAGTCTTCGAAAACGTGAATTGAGTTCAGGCGCGCTCGATCGGTATCTGGGCCTTCAGTTCGAAGTGTTCGTGTCCGTGCGCGAAGGGCCGCCCAATCCATGCCTCGAAAGCGGGCTGCTCGGATGGTACATATCCGCTGGTTGGCAACCAGGCCCGATAAAGCCAGTCAATCGCGCGCTGCTCCAGATCGATCGGGCCACGGACTTCTAGTTCGACGACTTGCATGGCTGGGAAGTCGAAGCGGCCGACTTCACCGGTGGGTTCGAAAGGTTCTACCTCAAGCCCGACATCGTATCGGCAGTCAGCGTGAGCAACAATCTCAGGGTCATCCCACATGTAGCCGAGCCATTGGCCGTCCGCCAGGCCGCGTGCTTCGGCCCAGTCCATCAGACGCTCGGTTGCTTCCACAACAACCTTTGGCCGATAGGGGTCGAGCACACGGATATAGGCTACGCTCCGTGCGGGTAGGTTGCAGATACGAGCCTCGAACTTGTCGGGGTTTTCGTCAGCAGGCAACCGGTCGAAGCGGTGGCGGTGCCCGGCATCGGCGAGCGCGTCCTGCCAATCCTGGCGACGCTGCTTGCGGAAGGACTCAACATCGAATGCGCTCGGCGGGACTCCATAGCGTTGTTTGAAGCTTCGCGAGAAGTCTGAGGATGAGGAGAAGCCGCACTCGAGTGAAACCTCCGAAAGAGAACGCGCTGGAGCGTGTGACAGAATCTTGAGAGCCCGCTCAAGACGTACACGCTTAACGAATTCGGCGAGCGTCTCGCCGAGCATTGCCTGAAAGATGCGATGGAAGTGGAATTGCGAGAAGCAGGCGATGCGGGCGATGTCTTCGAGTTGGAGCGGTTGGTCCAGATTGTCGAGGATGTGGTCGATTGCACGATTAACGCGCTCGACATAATTGAGTGACAGGTCGGTCGGAGTTGTGGAGTCGCTTCGCAAGATTTGTCAAACGGCTTTGGGCAACCTGTGATAACATGACGATATTACTCACATCCATCGCCCCCTCGCCTTCATCACGTAGCCATGAAACCCGTTGTTAAGAACACTTTGGCAGTCATCGCCGGCGTTGTCGGAGGTGGCCTCGTCAATATGGTACTAGTCAACATTGGCCCGTCAGTGATTCCTCTGCCCGAGGGCGCTGACGTCTCCACAATGGAAGGCCTGCGCGAGAGCATGGAGCTGTTCACGCCGGCGAATTTCATTTCCCCCTTTTTGGCTCACGCACTCGGAACGCTCGTTGGGGCCTTCATTGCTGCCAGGTTCGCGGCAAGCCACCACGTGAAGCTTGCATTGGGCATTGGCGCGTTTTTCCTGATGGGTGGTATTGCTGCGGTCAGCATGTTCGGAGGCCCGTTGTGGTTCAAGGTCGTTGATCTCTTGTTGGCGTATATCCCAACGAGCCTCCTCGGAGCTACCCTCGCCGGTAGAACACGACCTGAGGCGGCGTAACAAGGCGGTCAACCGGAGCAGCGAGTCGGGTGCCACTACCGAAATGCAAGAATCGTAGACAAGCATAAGTCTTCTCGTGGACTATCGAAGTAGGGAATTACGCTCTCCCCAACTGAATTGCTCTCCAGGGTGGTTTTTGCGATTTTCAACCCTTGAGGTGCACCATGGCAGACTGGGAAGAACAACTCACGATTTACGACCAGCTCGTTAACCTGTGCCCCCGATTCGAGCGGAAGGGCAAGACGATGCCCTACACATCCGCGAACGGCTACATGTTTTCGCTGCTCAACAAGGACGCCGAACTCGGAATAAGATTGTCGAAGGAATCAGGCGAGCGATTCAAAGAAGAGCACAACACGACCATTTTCAAGTCGTATGGGGCTGTCATGAAGGGGTACGTGCTGATCCCGGACGCGATGCTGTATGATCTGGAAACGCTGGCAACGTACCTGGACGAGGCGTACGATTACGTGATGTCTCTCAAGCCGAAATAGAGACCTTACGAATTACGCCCTAGCCAACCTTCCCTCCGCATCCTTCGAGAACGGTACCCATGCCAACGCCAGTTCGGTAATG
>JADFLK010000145.1 GCA_022564455.1 Bacteroidota bacterium | reverse complement strand
GGTGAAGTAGCCGGTTCCCGCACCGATGTCGGCTACAACGGCATCCGGCGCGAGTTCAAGGTTGCGCACAACGGCTGCGGGTAGCTCCGTGCGCTCGCGCTCGGGGCGTTCCATCCACGCTGCCCCCCGGTGGTCCATCACGCAAGCAAGTTCGCGCCCCATATAGTACGTGCCCGTTCCATCCTGGGAAGCAGGCCCGGAGGTGTACCACTGCGGGCGCAGCCCTCCCCCATCACCCGCCTGGCCGGTAAGAGAATCGGGCGATTGCGCTGCTGTTTCCGGTAAGACGAACAGTGCTGCCGCCACAGCGAACAAAACTGCAACTCGGAGAAACTGTCTCATAAACGGCTATCCAGTACGACGTTCAAGAAGCCGCACCGGGGATACACAAGGTCACATAGTAACGTGGTTGGCGGTCTCCGGGTTCGCCGGCTCGATGCTGAAGGGCGCGTCTTTCAAACGCTCCAGATGATCCGCAGTAAAATAGAAGAGGTTGATGGGCCTTACGCCGCGCTTGCGACGGCGAAGAACTCGGGGACCTGCGTTGTACCACCAACTCGTGTATCCACGTAAGTGCATGAGTTCTTCCATAGCTGTGGCGTCCGAGGCCGGGTCGTCGGGATCGTCGGGCAATTCCAGCAACCAGGCTGGCGATGCTTCCATCAATCGCGACGCCCCAGCGAGTGCCGTACCCTCATGCCCTTCCAGATCCAGTTTTACAAAAACGGGGGCTTCTTCGAGCTGCGAAGCGAGGCTATCCAGCGTGTCGGTTTCCACGGAGACCGTGTCGCCTGATACGTCACTTCTATCGAGGCTGGCGCGGTAGAAATTGAGGGCATCTCCCATCTCGGGAATGGTCATCTCGGCAATGCTCTTGCGATCCGAAACCGCTGCATTCACGCACAACACGCCCTGCAATCGCCGATAGCGGACAACGGCTTTCAACAACTTGAACGTGCGCGGAATGGGCTCAATAGCCAAAACCTCCCCGCCGGGCGCCACACACGATGCCATTGCATCGGTGTAGCTGCCGTAATTCGCTCCGGCGTCGATAGCCGTGTCCCCCGGGCGAAGAAACGCCCGTACCACCTCAATATCTGGTTCGTCCGAGTCGGACGCCCTCGGCAATACCCAGAACGGGTAGTACAATCCCTGTAAGCCGTCAAGCGCGAACGATGGAAGTACACGCTTGGCCCAGCTACGAATTAGCGTACGAAACTGCCTGGGCATGGGCTAAGCACGTGGGCGAGTGTTTGGGAAAGGACGCTGAATGGCCTTTGGGAGCCACTGAAATCGAGGAACGATGGGCTCGGATGTTAAGCACTCCTACAGACAAACGGGCTCTATCCAGATTTAGAAGTATCCGTCGGGATGTGGACGCCGATGCCCAGGACGATATCGAGCGCGGTGAGGGTGGCGAGTGCAACCCAGACGTTCGGATCGGAAATCCAGTCGAACATGATTTCGAATAGGCGAGGGGTGAGCGGAAGAAAGGACGAAAGCTGTAGGGGCCGTCTATATTACCCTGCCACCTCGAAAAGGGCGGGCGGCGTTCGTCTCTCCTTTCGCACCCAATTAATTCTCCTCCCGCTGCCCCAATGCCGCAGACGACCATCGCATCCAGCCTCGCGCACTACCCCGAGTGGGCCCAGCAGCTTGCCCGGAAGTACTTCACGAAGACCATCAACCAGTTCAACCTGCACGGCAACGTGCGGGATCTGGTCCCTACCGAACTGGAAGACGGCACGAAGGACTACGTTTCATTGCGGTCCTTTCTCGCAGAAGACCTCTTCGCCGGGCGGGACATCGTGCTTTTCTACGACCGGGCGGATGGCATCCACTTCATCGACATGGAGTCGAAGAAGGACTTCAACCGAGCCATTTCGGGGTACGATACGATTTTTGGCACGGAGTACGCGAAAAAGCTCCCCAAAGACCCCGTGCGGGTTTTTGCACTGTTAGACAACTACTTCCGCCTGCGCCTGCACGACGGCAAGCGCATCGCCTGCATCATCGACTATGCAGAGACGATCGTGCCGATGGCGGAGGCCTCGTCGTACTCGGCCGAGGACCGAGGCGCGGTCGTGTACCTACAGAAGTGGAGCCACGACTCGTTCCTCCTCCGGAGCGATTTCACGTTGACGCTCATCTCGGAAAACCTGACGGACCTCAACCGGCAGTTCATCCAGAGCCCGTACAACGCGGAGATCGAGTTGCCGCTGCCGGAGGCAGACCTTCGCGAGGCGTACATCGACTGGTTTTTGAGCCGGGGAAAACGGAAGGAGCAGTTCGAGAAGCTATCAGACGTAGAGACCTTCACCCTCGCCCAAAACACAGCCGGCCTGGGGTATGTGCAACTCCGCACCATTCTGGCGGATGTCGTTGAAAACGAGGCGCGACTGACGTACGATGCGTTGTCTGATAAAAAGAAGGAGTTGATTGAGGCGGAGGCGTACGGACTTCTAGAGTTCGTAGAGACGGATTACAACCTGGATATGGTAGCCGGGCATTCCGAGGCCAAGACGCACCTGCGTGCAGCCGCGGAAGCCCTAAAGAAGGGCCGGCCGGATGTGATGCCGATGGGCTACCTGATTTCCGGCCCCGTGGGCACCGGCAAGACGTTCATGATCACCACGTTTGCCGGGGAGATCGGCATCCCGATGGTGAAGCTGAAGAACTTCCGCAGCCAGTGGCAGGGCGTAACCGAGGGCAATCTGGAAAAAATCCTGTCACTCCTTCGCGCCATGAACCCTGTTGCCGTAATGATTGACGAAGCCGACGCTGCACTGGGCAACCGCCATAGCTCGGGCGACAGCGGGGTCTCCAACCGTGTGTTCGGACAGATTGCGCAAGCGATGAGCGACACGCGCTATCGCGGCAAGATCATCTGGTTCCTCGTTACCGCCCGCCCGGACCTGATGCCGGTTGACCTCAAGCGACAAGGGCGCGCAGAAGAACACCTCGCTCTCTTCTACCCATCTACGCGCAAAGATCGTGAGGAACTACTGAGCGTAATGATGCGGAAGACGAAAACAAACGCGCGAATGGAAGACATGCCCGAGGCGCTCCTCGACGGCGAACGAACCTACTCGGGGGCCGACATGGAGGCGCTGCTCACACGCGCCAAGTTCCGCGCTACGACGGGAAACGGGGAGGAGGCGAAGGCGCACGTTCCACTTCAAGTGGAGAAGGGTAAGGGAGCGGAAGATGCAGCGGATCTGGCGGCGCCCACCACAGAGGGCGACGCCAATTCGGCGCCCGAACGCGCAGCATCTACCAACGGCGAGGCCAGCGGCGGCGGCGAAACATCGGCAGGGACCGTCACAAAGCTGATAATGAAGGAAGTTGTGGATGACTTCATCCCTCCCTCCTACCCGCTACAGGTAGAATTGCAGACCCTCGCGGCCGTAATGGAATGCACCAGCCGCTCCATGCTCCCGGAGAAGTTTCGAAATCTCGACCGCGAGCAGGTTGTCCGCCGAATAGCCGAACTCAAACGGCTCATCGGCGAACGATAAGAGGCCGTTGAAATACGTCACCTTCCTGCGGCGGCACCTCTCGCCGATTTCTGCATGCTCCGCAATACTACGGGGCACCTTGATCTCAACCAAGCTATGTTCCCCGACCCGTCACGCACCGGCTGCGAGACTGCGGGAAGCACAAACTCAACAGCCTTCAAAAAAGGGGCGCAGCCAATGGCCGCGCCCCAGATACGAGCATCATTACATGCCGTTACTTCGTACGCTTGCTCGCGCCGATAAGCGCCAAGTACTTCTTGTATGAAACGAGAACAGCGAGGGGTTCGTTGTTCTTCTGAATCATGATACCTTCGAACTTGGCCGCCTCGTCAATAAGTTCCGACGTTCTTGCGCGGAGCTCGGTGATGGTAGCGATCGCTTCGATGCCTTTGGTGGTGTACATGGTAGATCAGATTGGTGGATGGGAAAGAGTAAAAAAGCAAGGGAAGCTGTAGTGGGTGATACCTCCCTGCTAACTATTTAGCAATCTAGTAATTTCACCCCCAAAGATGCAAACACTTCCACGATCATTTCACACATCGAGCATTGGTACACGATCTCTCACCACCTCTCAACTAAGTTCGGGTTGTCCAAAGCTTGACGCAACTGCACAAACTCTGGGCATCTTTCCCTCACCATGCGTCTCTGCAAAGTCACCGGAACTGTCGTTTCTACACGCAAGCACGAGCGGCTGCGGCTGGCCAAACTCCTGTTAGTCCGCCCCATTGATCTTGACGGCTCGCTGCTCCCCGATGCCGCCGAAGAAGTTGCTCTCGACCCCAGGTTCGATGCGGGTGTGGGCGACGTGGTGCTGACGGCCAAGCAAGGAACGGTCGTGGCCCAACTTATGGACGCGGACCTGCCGGAAGGCGAGACTGGTACGCCTGCCAACGTCATCATAATTGCGGTCGTGGATGACTTTGTGACGCACAATACGTGACCCGCGAGGTAGGGCGGGCGACGAAGACCCACATCAAAGCATGGAGCTTCCTCGGCCAATCACGTCTCACGAGTTACGAGTCACTCCCACTTTCCCCGATCTCTTCAACGCTTGGTGAGAACACGCCGGGCGCGGCTTAAGTATTCTGCCTCGCCCCATCATCCATTACCCTGTACTCATGGCTAACGCGACCTACGACGTCATCGTTATCGGCTCCGGCCCTGGCGGCTACGAAACGGCCATCCGCGCTTCCCAACTCGGCCTCAAGGCCGCCATCGTGGAGAAAGACAAGCTGGGCGGCGTCTGCCTGAATATCGGCTGCATCCCGACGAAGGCCCTCCTGAAGAGCGCTGAAGTGGCCGCCATCACCGCCCACCTTGCAGATTACGGCCTGAACCTGGACGGCACCGTAACGCCCGACTTCGCTGCGGTCGTCAAACGCTCGCGTGGCGTGGCCGACAAGATGAACAAGGGCGTGGGGTTCCTCATGAAAAAGAACAAGATCGATGTGATCATGGGGAAGGCAACCCTTCTCGGCGACGGGAAGATCAAGGTTGAGCCCTCCGAAACGATGGACGGCGAAACCGTCGGCGAAAACATGGAGGTTTCAGCGCAGCATATCGTAGTTGCAACCGGTGCGCGTGCACGCGAGCTGCCCTCCCTCCCCATCGACGGCCGGAAGATCATCGCCTACAAAGAGGCCATGCTGCAAACCGAGCGGCCCGACTCGATGGTAATCGTCGGCGCCGGGGCCATCGGCGTCGAGTTCGCGTACGTCTACCACAACATGGGTACGGAGGTCACCATCGTTGAACTGCTGGATCGTATGGTGCCTGTTGAGGACAAGGATGTATCGAAGGAGCTTTCCCGCGCTTTCAAGAAGATGGGCATCAAGGTGATGACATCGGCGGCAGTCGAGAATGTGGACACATCGAGTGATAAGTGCGTCGTCACGATCATGACCAAGAAGGGAGAGGAAACGAAGGAAGTGGACCAGGTACTCTCTGCTGTCGGCGTAGTGGGTAACGTAGAAAACCTCGGGTTGGAGGCGTTGGGCATTGAGCACGAACGAAGCGCCATTAAGGTAGATGAGTTCTTTCGCACGAACGTGCCGGGTATCTACGCCATCGGCGACGTGGTTGGGGCACCGTGGCTGGCACACGTGGCGAGTCACGAAGGCATTGTGTGCGTTGAAAAGATTGCCGGCCTCGATCCTCATCCGGTCAATTACAACAACGTGCCGGGCTGCACCTACTGCCTCCCGCAGATCGCCTCCACCGGCTACACGGAGGAGGCAGCAAAAGAAGCCGGCCACGAGGTGAAGGTGGGTAAGTTCCCGTTCACGGCCTCGGGCAAGGCGGCGGCCATAGGCGACACGAGCGGCTTCGTCAAGGTGATCTTCGACGCCAAGTATGGCGAGTGGCTCGGCTGCCACATCATCGGCCACGACGCCACGGAGATGATCGCCGAAGCCTGCACGGCGCGGACGCTGGAAACGACCGCGCACGAAATCATGGAGACCATGCACCCACATCCTACGCTTTCCGAAGCGGTACTTGAGGCGGTTCGTGATGCCTACGGGATCGCGATGAACGCCTGACGGCGTTTGACAGCCGACGGCGGACGGTAGACCGCTACTAATCTTTGCCCTTGGCGCCTCCATGGTGCCAGGGGCTTTTATTTACACTCAGTGATTGATATCTCGCCATG
>JADFLK010000144.1 GCA_022564455.1 Bacteroidota bacterium | reverse complement strand
ATTTTCTTTCGGAATCTGAGGCACGACGTTCTGTTCCGTGCACCCACTAGCCCATTGGAAAACCAGATCTCCAAGCGTGTTTTTGATCCTTTACCATCTCTCCGGGTGCTTGCCCTCTTCGTCCACAAAGGCCCCCACCGTGAGACCGGCCTTGGTTAGCGACTCGAGCAAACGCAGTGCAGTCTCGTGCCCTCCGCCATCGGTTATCAAGACACCGACAGCGCCGAACGGAACCTCGATTGAGCGCTCTAGAAGAGCGCGGAGGAATCCAACTTCGGTTGCTCCTTCCGCGACGATAGTGACGTTGGCTAGGAAGGCTTCGGGATCCTTTAATTATTGAAATACTCCCCTCGAGAGGAGCAGGCACAGGTCGAACTGTCGTGTTTCGTCATCGTCGAACGTCACCAGCAGGCGGTTGTCGTCCTGCGGAATGATATCGACAATGCGCGGGCCCAACGGCTGGAGACCGTAAACAATAGGATCGCCGTCTGGTGTGCAGTCAGGGAGTTCACGTGCCCACGCGGGCTTACTAGATTCAACCGTTGTGCTCATTCCGTCGTTGTGAAGCCTACCGGTCTCCAATCGGCGTCACCGCCTTGTCCCTCAGCCCCACGTACCCCGCGCGCGGGCGGATGAGGCGGTTGGCCGACCACTGCTCCAGCAGGTGCGCCGTCCAGCCCGTCGTGCGGCTACGCAGGCGCAGCCTCCAGGAACACGGAGTCGCCTTTCAGCGGCTCGCCCGTGGCCTCAATCCGCAGGCTCGACAGGTCCGCGCCGCACGGCCATTCCACGCCACTCCCGCCCCCGACGATGGACACGGCCTCGAACTCGGTGCGGTCGTGGAGAGGCTCGAACACCGGAGTCCCCAGGTGTTCTCGCATGTCTTCACGACGAGCAATGCCGTCTCGGAACACGGCAATGACACCGTCAGGGTATTCCGGGATCACGTGAATGATTTTGGGGATAGGTGGTGCCCTCATTGCTTGAATCTTCTATTCCGACAAGTCCGCAAGGAGATGGTTGACTGGGCGACCTTCTACGGCCTCCGCCCACATCAGGTTCAACGTGTTGGCGTTGCGCTCTATCCAAGCGGCAGCAACTTTCCGCTTTTTCGGAGGCAGTCTCCCTGCAAGAATCGAGAAGTCCGTAAGAGAAAATACGGCCTCGTCGGAGCCATATGCCGCGTGGACGTGAGGAAGGTGATGCTCCTTCGAATCCCGGAAGTAGAGACGGAAATCTATTCCGGCGAAGGTAAAGATTGTTGGCATGGATAGCCCGACGAGCAACTACCGCTCGGCAATCGGCGTCACAACCTTGTCACGCGGCCCCACGTACCCAGCACGAGGGCGGATGAGGCGGTTGTCAGACCATTGCTCCAGCAGGTGCGCCGTCCAGCCCGTCATGCGGCTGATCGCGAAAATCGGCGTATAGAGATCCCGCTCAATGCCGAGGAGGTAGTACACCGACGCCGAGAAGAAATCGACGTTCGCGTTGAGGCCTTTAGCCTCGGTAACGGCGTTGGCAATCGTGTTGGACATCTCGAGCCACTTGCGCTCGCCCTTCTCGTCGGAGAGGCCCTCGAGCAACCCGCGGAGGATGGTCGCGCGCGGGTCGATGGTCTTGTAGACGCGGTGGCCCATGCCCATGATGCGCTCCCTGGCGGCCAGCTTCCGGTCGATGTAGTCGGAAGCAGGTTCGCCGCTCGCGTCGAGTTCCAGCAGCATCTCCATCACCCTCATGTTGGCGCCGCCGTGGAGCGGGCCTTTCAGCGCGCCGATGGCGCCGGTGATGCCCGAGTACATGTCGGAGAGCGTTGAACCGATTACGCGGGCCGTGAACGTGGAGGCGTTCAGGCCGTGCTCGGCGTGGAGCACGAAGGCGGCATCCATGATTTCCTCGGCGGCCGGCCCGGGCTCCTCCCCGTTGAGCATGTAGAGGAAGTCGAATGCGGTGCAGCCTTCCTGCTTGGGCGCGACGGGGTCGAGGCCCTTGCGAATGCGGTCGAACGCAGCAACGAGCGTGGGCAGCTTCGCCGTAAGGCGGATCGCCTTGCGGAGGTTGGCCTCGGGGCTGTCGTCTTCCGCTTCCTCGTCGTAGAGACCGAGCATTGAAATTACCGTGCGCAGCGCCGCCATGGGTACGGCGTCCTTCGGCGTGTGGTGGCGCAGGTGGTCGATGATGTCCGGATGGACGGGACGCGCCTCACGAAGCTGGCTGTTCAGCTCGTCGAGCCGGCTCTGATTCGGCAACTCGCCATTCCACAGGAGGTACGCTACCTCCTCAAAGGACACATTCTTCGCGAGGTCGCTGATTTCGTAGCCACGGTAGAGCAGTACGCCTTTTTGCCCGTCAATAAAAGAGAGTTCAGTTTCGAGCGCAAGGACGCCTTCGAGGCCTTTTACTAGCTTCGGGGCCGTGCTGTTGGCCGTCTGCGATGAAACAGGAGTTGACATAGGAATGAATGGGAGTGGATGTTGTGCGGAGGCCGCGCAGTTAGAACCTTCGAGTATAGCAATCCAACTAAGTGACGACGGATGTGTTCAGGCGGAGTTCGTGCGAAACTTGCGAAGGTTACGGGGAGTCCTGTGGAGGAAGCTATCCGTCGGCTCAGGCCCATTGCGGCTGAGAGTGCATTTTCGTAGCTTCTGGTGGGCATTTTCCGCCCTCTCTAACCTCTCTAACCTTTGTCAGCCCCGCCCCGCATTCCTGCGGGATGTCTCACAGTACTGCGGGGCATATTCGCTACCGGGCCAATCTTGCCCACAGCGCCGATTCCCGCGCTTTAAGCGCCTTTTTCACCGCCCCCAGGTTTCCGGTGATGGCTTTTGCCTCCGGGCTGGGCATGCATCAACAACGATGCAACTCGTTTCGTATCTGTTTCAAGCACTTGCCAGTCGGCTAATCCCACTCCCGGCACTACTGCCGGTGGTTGCCACACCTGTGCAAGCGCGCTTCGCTGCGCCCGCCGTCTCCGCTTCTTGCAAAGCGGCGCTCGGCGCTCTGGTTTTAGGCCGCGTGACTGTTCTTCGCGCCACCGGAGTACCTGCGCCATTGCGCCTTACCATCCCCCATGAAGAAAGAAATCATCGTCAATGCGAGCAAGGACCGTTCGCGCATCGCCATCGTGGAGGATGGCGAACTCGTAGAACTCTACGTAGAACATCCTGACAACATCCGAACCCTCGGCAACATCTACCTGGCTCGTGTTCGCAAGGTGATGCCCGCCATCCGGGCCGCTTTCGTAGACATCGGCCAAAAACAGGATGCGTTTCTCCACTTTTCGGACCTGACGGACAACCTCGGTGAACTCCTCGCCATCTCGGGCGAGAACGTCCCGGGCATCAAGAGCCGCGTTCTCGCGCATGCACCTCAAAAGCGGGTTGCGGACGACGAGAACGAGCCAGACGTCGAGGACACGTTGGAACTCGAGGCCTCCGAATCCGCATCCGAGAATCGCACGTCGCGGAGCCGCCGCTCAAGCCACTCGCGCAGCCGCAGCCGAAGCAGGAGCCGCAGAAGAAACCGCCCACGTCGTGAGGAGGAAGAAGAGCAAGAGGAGGCGAACGAGACAGCCGGTGGCTCGCCGTTTGTGATCGACCTGACGGTCAAGACTGGTCGTGACAAGCCCACACGGACTGAGCGGAAGCCCGACCCGGTTCCTGAACCAAGAGACAAGGCGGACGACAGCAACGTTGAAGGGCCTGAACCGAAGCAGAGCCGCACCGATCGACGCGACAGTCTCTCCAGCGAACCCGAAGCAAAGCCACGCACCCCCGTTGGGCAACTTGATTTGACGAGAGCGGCAACATCTGCGGTATCGTCCACAAAGCCGGTGGATGTTGAGGAAAGCGTTGATGAACCCGAGGCTCCGGAAAGGGGTACGGAAGATTCCGCTGATCGCCGCCCGCGCCGCCGAGGCCGCCGAGGTGGGCGCCACCGCAACCGCCGGCGAGAAGAAGTATCCACAGAGGATGACTCACTGGATGATCAGGATTCGAATGCGGCCGACTCCAAAATCGACGAAGAAAAAACGACGGTGAAGGACGCGCGGACGATAGATCTGACGTCATCCCGCAATCGCCGCTCATCGCGAGGCCCGGAGGCGGAGGCCCCCGCTCGAACCGGTGAAAAGGAAGAAAGCGAGCCGCGCCGCGAACGCCGGTCGGCGCGCAACCTCGATAAGCAGGCGATATTCGACCGGGTAAAGAACTTCTACGATGTCGATACATCGAACCGCAGCGAGGATATCGCCAACCGGATTCAGCGCTACGCCAAGTACCGGCAGTGGCGGGGGCACAACGAGGACCGCCCTTGGGAGGATTCCTCCGATGCTGCCGTCCCCGATCTAGTCACCGACAGCCTCCGGATGCAGGACACGCTCTTCAATGCGGTCCACGCCGTCCGGCCCGCCGTGGTCTCCAAGGCCACCTCCAAGGCCGACGATCCGCTGTTGATCGTCAGGCAATGCTTCACCAGTTGGGCCTTGGCGAATTCCTGTTCAAACTGCTCCACCTGGGAGATCTCTTGCGCTGTTTCGCCCGGGGCCAACTCGTCCGTGCCGAAGGCGTACATCCACCATTTGTTTCGCCGAAACACGTTCAGCAGGTTCTTTTCGTCTTCATCGTCATGGACCGACCAAGTCGGGAACGTCCGATCCGCCAATTTCGATCCGCCGTTCATTGCCAGCTTGCTCATCTGGATCGCGAGACCGGGTTTTTCGTGTCATCCGCTTCCGCGATCGTGTTGGGGGCATCATTGACCAGGCGGAGGTTGTGTGTACCATCCGACTGGAAAAGGATTGGGATGACGACGGTCCATGCATTCTAGCCTTGTAGCGCTTCCGCCTCCAAGTCCACTTGTAGGGTCGATGTTGTGTCATCCCACAGTTCGACGACGAAGGCCCCGCCGGTGGTGACATGCTGACGCTGCCGACCCCAAAGAGATCGAGAAGACCTCTGTGCCCGTTGGGATAGGCCCAGCGGCGGTTGCAGAGGGGTCCGGGGAGACCATTAGTGCCGTCTCCCAGTCCGCCGGATCAAAGGGCTGCAAGTCGGGTTGCTAGGCCGGTAGGGGCGCCGAGATGAGGAGCAAAAGAGGCACCAGGCGCCAAACCGAACCTGGACATTCAAGTTTTCGTTTGCGCCGAGAATGCACAGACCACACAGATCAGTTTCTGTTTTCTACTGCTATTTCCAAAACCTGGAGTTTCTCCCTTCCTTGGGCGCTGGGCGCCGGACACATTGAGAAAGGCGTCAAACCAGACCGGAGAATTCAAAGAGGAAAACTCACGTCATCGATCCAGGCCGTATCGTCTTCTTCGGATACCGAACCGTCTTTTTCGTAACGCCACTCGAAGGTGTGGCTTCCAGCAGTGACAGGGAAGGATACCTGAACCCAGTCATTCTCGCCAGACCAAATTCCTTTCTCGTCTCCATCTATATAGAAGATCAACTCGTCGAAGCCCTGTTCGGAACTGACCTTCACAGAGAAGGTGATTTCACCGCCACTGCCCCCGCGGGTCAGCCGCAGGGTTGTTTGCTCGTCATCGGCAATGGAGCCGGCTTGGGCGCTGTATCTTCCCGAGTTGGACTCATCCGAGGTGATATACCAGGAAGCATCCCCGGAACGTTTCCAGTTGAAGGATGAGAAATTGCCGGTCTCGAAATCGTCGATCGCGGCCGACACCTCAGGAGCGACAGGTTCTGGCTGCCACCAGAGCAAGGGGTAGCCGCCGTCCTCTGGCATGTACCATATGTCGTTGGGGCCGTTGATCGTTTCACCTACAAAGTCCCAGCCGGCGTCGAGGTAGGTGTTGATGTTCTGCATTTGGGCGGTGGTTTTGCCTTCTGAATTGATGATGGTCCCGGGCCCAGGAAAAGAAGTCGTTGCCCTGAAATAGCCCGCTTGCAGTCCGCTCGATTGTTCATCCCAAAGGCAGTTGCTCATGGTTGCCCCACCAAAGTAGCCCACCAAACTTCCAACCTCGGTCCCAGGACTAACAATTCGGCCGGAGCTGTAGCAATGTGTTATGTCACTTCTGCAGTACCCTGCGACTCCGCCTGCGTAGCTTGTAGCGGCCGTAATAACGCCATGATTGTAGCAATTGCTGATGTTGCGTCCGGGTTCACTCAACGCGATGCCTGCTCTGCCGCCGAAGTTGGTAGCGCCG
>JADFLK010000143.1 GCA_022564455.1 Bacteroidota bacterium | reverse complement strand
CATGGGAAGTGGGTACTTGTTTACTCGGCGCATGGATAGGTCTCCGAAGCGCTCTGACGACGCTACTTTCCGGTAGTAACAGGCCGTTGTGTTATACGACGGAGCGACTCCAGCCATGCGTCTGCTCTCTTTCGTTGATGCCCATCAAACCACTTTCCACAAGAATCCTACTCCTCATCGCAGTGTCGGTAGGAGTGGTCCTCTCCCCAGGAGTGGTTCGCGCACAGGATTCGACGGGTGTTCCGCCGCCTCAGGAAGCACTGCCTCCGCCTCAGGAAGCACTGCCTCCGCCTCAGGAAGCACTGCCTCCGCCTCAGCAGGCTCCCGAGCCTCCACCTCAGCAAGCCCCCGCCCCTCCGCACGTAGAAGTGCCGCAGGAGCCGGACCCTGAACAGGCACCCGAATCGGCTGAAGAACAACCTGCGGTCCAGGAATCGGACCCAACGGAGCCGGAGGCGCCTGCCGTTTCGCCGCCGCCTCGGCCAACGCGTCCTCAATCCCAGACCGTCAGGCCAACGCCTCCACAGCCTCAGGCTATTCAGCCGTCGAGTGTCCAGCAGACTATTGGCGACACATCCGTCCCGGCGGATTCTTCGGCCATTCGTAACGACCCGGCTCGCGAGGCCTTCCAACGCATTCTCGTTGCTGCTGCCGATTCTTCGGGGCCACTTGCCGTGATCGGGCCGCTCGTTCCAATGGCCACGCAGCTACGGGGGATGGTGTGGCAACGGCCAGACTCGGTCGGAGCCGCATTGGACGACCTGCTGGAGATGCGGCGGACGGGCGTGCGAGTCATCCGAACACCTGTTATTGAGGAAACGCTTCTCCTTCGTGCAGCGGATGTGCTCGGAATCGCTTTCTATCAGGATCTGCCCATCGCCAACCTGCCCGCGCCTCACCTGATTGATACGCTGAGTTTTGCGGAGCGGACGTTGACGGAGATGCTTCGCCGGGCTCAGCGTTTTCGCTCGGCGAGACATTTTGGGTTGGCGCAGTACGTGGATACGAGTGATCTGAGGGCGCGGCCGTACTTCGACCGTCTTGCCCAACTGGTTCGAGAACGTGGTCCCACAGGGAGCCAGGCTTACTACCTCACGCGCTTCCCCAACGACGACCGCTGCGATCATACTGTCGATTTCGTTTTGCTTGATGCACGACAGGCCGATCCTGTAGCCCTGTTGGATCGTTGGCGAAACCGGCACGACACGCCTGTTGGGATCGGAGCATTCGGGGCGTCCGTACGGCCCGGGAGCGAGGGTGGGTGGCGGAAGGCAGGCACGCTGGCAGCGCAGGCCAGAGCGCTCGAAAACGGCCTTGGCGGGATATTAGAACAACCCTCCGGGCTAGCGGCCCTGTTCATCTACCGCTGGCGTGACGCAGCGGGCCGCATCGGCGGGATGGACCAGCGGGCAGAGATTGAGGGCATTGTATACGGGCTCAACGGCGCAGAGCCCGACAGTCTCAATCGCTCTGCGTTGGATGTCGTGCGCGGATTCTTTACTGGCACGCAGCGCGTGTTCGCGTTTGACGCGGGCAACGTGGTTTCGGAGACGCGGACTGCGGCGCTGATGGTCTTCGTGGGCTGGCTGCTGCTGATGGGAATGGGGATGCTCTACTGGCTGACGCCTCGGTTTGGCCTCCTCTCGTCGAAGTACTTCGGGCGCCACGATCTTTACCGCGAGTCCATCCAGCGGGGTTACGACCTCAACGCGGGGCTCAACGCCATGCTAGGACTAACGCTGTCGCTCGCCGGCGGCGTGGCGGGGGCATCGGTGCTTCGCGCCCTCGGCCGCACAGATGCGTTGTCCACGGCCGTCTCAAGCTGGACGCTAGACGCGCAGGCGCGACTCAATCAACTTTTGGGCGAGCCGCTGATACTGGTATTGCTCCTCGCCTTATGCTTCAGCCTCTGGCTGTTGTTCAATATCTTTTGGCTGTACGTGCTCACGGGAAGGCGGCACCGAATCCGAGCGCAACAGGCCCTCACACTCGTCGTCTGGAGCCGCTGGCCGGTTATTCTTCTAATGATCTGGGCGATGATGCTGGCCGCTATGCCTCCCCGCGCCGCCACGGCGCTCGCGCCGCTGCTCCTCTTCGTATGGCTGGGCGTGGAGATCGTTGCGACCGGGCGGATGCTCAACGACTTCGCGCACGTAACCCGCGTCCCGATGCAGCGGGCCATGTTCCTCGGCTACGGCGCGCCGCTCGGCGTGATTGCGGTGATCCTGATTGTTCTGTTTGTTGGCGGCCAGGCGGAGCTGGGTTTCCTGTGGCACCTCGCCACGCGGAGTTGACGTCCACCTGATTGTCTACCTTTGTGGTGCATCCAGTTTTGCTGCAATATCTACGCATTACGCATTACGCTATACGAACTATCCCACCGTGACTTTCTATTCCAACCCGCCCCAGCGCCTCGGCGCCGTGCTCGGCGAGCTGATTGACCGGCTCGGCTACCGCGACAAGATGGATCAGGCACGCGCCGTGGATGCCTGGCCGATGCTCGCCGGCCCGGCCATCGAACAGGTGACGGAGTCCGTGTGGGTGCGCGATGGACGGCTTTTCGTCAAGATCCGCTCCGCCGCGTGGCGGCATCAGCTCCACCTTCAACGCGAGAGCTGGCGCGACCGCATCAACGAGCACCTCGGGAGAGAGGTTGTGGACGAGGTGGTGTTTCGGTGACGACGGCGCTCAGGTTGTAATTGTAGTAGGAGCACGGCATGCCGTGCTCCTACACATTCGTGCGTGCTGCTATCTACCCGTAATTCCTGCATGGACGGACATTGAGTGTGAAGTGAGTACTGGATGCTCTGGCGGATGAGCTTCACCCTCCATCAACTCTGAGTGGCTTAACGTGCCTTTCGGCGCGTACCGGTCACCATCTGAAAGGCGACGTGGTACACACCGAGGTGACGAAAGGGCAATTGGAGACGGACTAAGCGCTATCCCTCAAACTTCCTGAACACCACGCACGTGTTGTGGCCACCAAACCCAAACGCATTGGAGAGTACCACGTCCACCTTCCGGTCCTGTGGCACGTTGAACGTGTAGTTCAGGTCGCACAGCGGATCCGGATTGGAGAAATTGATCGTTGGCGGGATGCGGTTGTTCTTCACCGCGAGAATCGATGCAATGGCTTCTATGGCACCGGCGGCCCCCAACAGGTGCCCCGTCATACTCTTTGTGGAGGACAGGTTCATCTCGTACGCATGCTTTCCGAAGACCTTCTTGATGGCCTCGGTTTCTGCCACGTCGCCGAGCGGCGTGCTGGTGCCGTGCATGTTGAGGTAGTCCACGTCTTCCGGTTGGATGCGAGAGGTCTTCAGCGCCATCTTCATGGCCAGCTTGGCGCCCTCGCCCTCCGGGTGGGGAGCGGTAAGATGGTGTGCATCAGCACTCATACCGAGGCCGATCATTTCTGCATGGATCGTAGCTCCACGGGCTTGCGCGCTGCTGAGTCGTTCCAGAATCAAAGCACCCGCACCCTCACCCATCACAAAACCATCGCGCTCGGCATCGAAGGGGCGGCTGGCCGTCTCCGGGTCGTCATTGCGAGTGGAGAGTGCGCGCATTGCCGCAAATCCGCCTACGCCAATCTCGATAATCGCCGCTTCGGATCCGCCGCAGACAACCGTATTCGCCAGGCCGTTCTTGATCAGCATGTAGGCGTCGCCGATGGCGTTGTTGCTCGTGGCGCACGCGCTGACGGTGGCGTAGTTCGGCCCACGAAGCCCGTGGCGCATCGCAATCAACCCGGCCGCGATGTCCAGAATCATCATGGGCACGAAGAACGGCGAGATCCGTCGAGGACCGCCTCGGTCGTACGCGGTCACCTGGTCGTGGAAGATTTGCATTCCGCCGATGCCGCTCCCGAACACTACACCAATGCTGCTTTTCTCTTCTTCAGAGAGGCTTTTCGGGTCGATACCGGCATCCTTCAGTGCCTCGTCCGAGGCGATGAGCGCGTATTGCGAGAAAGGCTCCAACCGTCGCGAATCCCTGCGGTCGAGGTAGGTTGTTACATCGAAATCCTTCAGTTGGCAGGCGAACTTTGTCGTGAACTCTGCCGTGTCGAAGGAGGTGATGGGTGCCGCGCCGCTCCGGCCATCCATAAGGCCATCCCAGTAGGCGGCAGTGCTGAGGCCAATAGGCGTCAGCGCCCCGAGGCCGGTTACGACGACACGATTGTCGGGCGAGGTGGGCATGAATTAAGGGAAAGGGGGACAGAAAGAGAGGAGGGGAAGTGTCCCCATGCACCCTCTCTCCCTCTCCCCCTTCCGGAGCAGTGGGGTACGTGTGAGCTTCAAGCGTCCGCCTTCTTCTCCAGGATGTACGTGATGGCGTCACCCACCGTGGCAATCTTTTCAGCGTCTTCGTCCGGTATCGTCATGTCGAATTCTTTCTCGAATTCCATGATGAGCTCGACGGTGTCGAGGGAGTCTGCGCCGAGATCGTTGGTGAAGGAAGCTTCAGGGGCGATATCGCTTTCGTCAACGCCAAGCTTTTCGATGATGATGGCGGTGACTTTTGCTTCGAGGTCGGTACCGTTCGACATAATGGGTCGGGTGATATAGGGAGTAAGGACGCGCGCGGATCACATCGTGTACGATCTACAGGCGGCAAAGAAACTACGGCAAAACCGCTGCTGCGTGCAACGAAGCCCCGGTGCACTCTTGCCCGAAGACGCTGCAAAGACGCGCCCCGAGATGGAACCCCGCATAAAGAGACGGCTAGCTTATCTGGTCTTGGCCAAAACGCATTATTCCTGCAGATCGTCAACCCAAACATGGCGTACCTCTTCACCTCCGAATCCGTCTCTGAAGGACACCCCGATAAGGTTTCGGACCAGATCTCCGACGCCCTCCTCGATGCGTTCCTCGCGCAGGATCCGAACAGCCGCTGCGCCATCGAAACGCTCTGCACCACAGGGCTCGTGATGGTTTCGGGCGAAGTGACCACGAAGGCGTACGTAGATGTACAGGAGGTGGTGCGGAAAACGATTTCGCGGATTGGCTACACGGATCCCGGACTCCAGTTCGACGCGCAGTCGTGCGGTGTGCTGACCTCCATTCACGCGCAGAGCGATGATATTGCACAGGGCGTAGACGGCGACAAGGGGCTCCACGTTGAGCAGGGCGCCGGTGACCAAGGGATGATGTTCGGCTACGCGTGCTCCGAGACGCCTGAGTACATGCCGCTCGCCTTGATGACCTCGCACGAGATAGTCCGACGCCTTGCGGAGATCCGCCGCGCCGGAGAGGTAATGGCCTACCTCCGCCCCGATGCCAAGAGCCAGGTAACGGTCGAGTACGAAGAGGACCGCAAGACCGTCCGCCGCATTCACACCATCGTGGTCTCTACGCAGCACGATGAGCATGTGGAGCTGGATCAGATCCGGGCCGACGTGCAGCGTCACGTCCTCCCGAGCCTCCAGCACGCCCACCTCATCGACGAAGACCTCATCCTCCATGTCAATCCGACCGGCCGTTTTGTAGTCGGTGGGCCACATGGCGACACGGGGCTTACGGGCCGTAAGATCATCGTGGATACCTACGGCGGTAAGGGCGCGCACGGAGGAGGGTCGTTCTCGGGCAAGGATCCCAGTAAGGTGGACCGCTCCGCAGCCTACGCTGCCCGCCACGCAGCGAAAAACCTCGTGGCTGCCGGTTTGGCAGAAGAGGTGCTGGTTCAGGTGGCCTATGCCATCGGTGTCGCCGAACCGGTTTCAGTGGATGTGAACAGCTACGGCACCGGCGTCGGATCCGACGACCGCCTTGCGGAGATCATCACGGAGACGTTTGACCTTCGCCCGCGTGCCATCATCGACCGCCTCAACCTTTTGCAGCCCGGATTCGAGCAGACAGCCGCCTACGGGCACTTCGGCCGCAATGAATTCTCCTGGGAGCAGATCGACCACGTCGAGCAACTCAAGCAGGCCGTGCATGAGGTTGCGTAACGCGCACTTCGCTCTTTGTCCTTCTTTCTTGGGAGATTCCTCCCGCAGTGGCACGAGAGCACAATCCGCCTTTCCCAAGTACTACGAACCAAGAACTAAACGTCAATCCCTATGGACCACAAAGAAGGACAGTACAAAGTCGCCGACCTGAGCCTCGCCGAAGCCGGGCGCCTGCGCATGGAGTGGGCGGAGAGCCGGATGCCCGTGCTCATGAAACTCCGCGAGGAATACAGCAAGACGAAGCCGTTTGCA
>JADFLK010000142.1 GCA_022564455.1 Bacteroidota bacterium | reverse complement strand
TACAGCCGACGGCAATCCGCTTCGCTTCTTCCTTCCGGACGGCGCGGTCGAAGTTCTTCGGCGCGTGGGCTACGATTTCTTCGGCGACGTGTTCGAGTTCAACGAGAACACCTACCTCGTGGACAGCAACGAGATTAGCCGCACCGACCGGCGTTACGAGCGCCTCGTTCAACAGGCCGGCCGCTTCGGCTTCACCGCTGCGAACAAGCGCGAACTTAATCAGATCGTCGGCCAGTTGGATGCCCTCGCGCGGCGCAACCCTACGCGCTACCGCCAGACGCAAGCTCGCGTTGCGCGCCTCCACCAGTCTATCTGGAACACGCGGGCCTTCCGCGACCTCATGGGTACAGCCCAGACACTGCTGAGCATCGTGCCCAACCGCCGCGCATTTGATCTCGAACTGGCGATTGCAGACTCGCTGGCAGCCGCGGCCGCCGCAGAAGCGTCCATCGAGGACGGCTGAATCCCGTTGCCCCTCTAGTTCGGTGTGGAGACGAGCGTACCGCGCATCGTCTGGAAGTGGCCCGGATAGGTGCAAATGAACGGGTACTCCCCCGCCGGCGGCATCGTAAAGACCACGGCCATCTTCGTATGCGGCTCTGCCTGAGGGGTGTAAACGAGGATAGCCGGATCGTCAGGGATGTTGCCCGGCGCCCTTTGCGCGGCCAGGGCAACGCGGTCTACGGCGCTCTCAACCTGGATGACGACCACGTTGTGGACCATGGCCGAGCTTGAGGTTTCCGTATTGTCTATCACGATGCGCACCTTCGCCCCGGCCGGCGCTTCGATGCGTGTGTCGAGGTACTCCATCGCGTTGCGCCTTGCGCGAACGACGAGTTCGACATCCACCTGTTCCTCGAAGATGGGTACCATCTCGGGCGGGATAGGATCGACGCCTCCGCCACAGCCGGGGAGGGTGAATACGAGAACAACTGCGGCGATGAGAATAGAATGGACGTGGTTCATGGAGTTAAGGTAGGGCGAACGTCACAAGCATGCACGCTCTTGCACCCTGATCCTTTTCAGTCGTGGGAGACGCCCTTCAGGGACGTCTCTACCCCGCCCCTACAAATCCCACGGGATGTCTTCGTTGGTAGCGCGGCTGCGCGCGCGGCTCATGAGCTTGTCGTGGAGGGAGCGTTCCCTTTCGCCGTCGGCGGGGCGACGATGCACGTAGCGGCCGTCCGCCTGGAGATCCCAGGCCAGCCGGTTGTCGTCAAGGCAATTCCTTAGCGTTCGGACGAGGCGCTTCTGGAGGCGCCGTTCGCGCACCGGTACCGCCGCCTCTACGCGGTCTTCAAGGTTTCGCCGCTGCCAATCGCCCGAGCTGATATACGTGATGCGGTCGCCGCCGTTCTTGAAAAAGAAGATGCGGCTGTGCTCCAAAAAGCGGCCGATGATGGAGCGAACGCGGATGTTTTCGGAGTAACCGGGAATGCCGGGCCGCAGCCGGCAGTGGCCCCGCACGATCAGGTCAATCTTGACTCCGGCCTGCGAGGCCCGATAGAGTTCTTCGATGATCTCCGTGTCATCCAGCGCGTTCATCTTCGCAATGATGCTACCGTTTCCGTTCTTCTCCTGGTGCTCCACTTCACGCCGGATGAGTTCGACAAACCGATCCCGCATGTCGCGCGGCGCAACCACAAGCGTGTCGTATTGCTGCTCGGGCGCGTAGCCGGTGAGGTAGTGAAAGAGGTTAACGAGATCGTTGCCAATACCACGCTCGCACGTGAGCAAGCCGAAATCCGTGTACAGCCGGGCGGTCGAAGGGTTGTAGTTGCCCGTCCCGATGTGGCAGTAGGTGCGCAGCGTGTCTCCCTCCTCGCGGACGACCAGCACGGTCTTGCAATGCGTCTTCAGCCCCACGAGTCCGTACGTGACGTGGACGCCCGCCTTTTCGAGTTGCAACGCCCACTCCATGTTGTTCTTCTCATCAAAGCGGGCCTTCACCTCAATGAGGACCGCCACCTGCTTGCCGTTTTCAGCGGCGCGGATGAGCGCCTGCACAATCGGCGAGTCTTTACTCGTCCGGTACAACGTCAACTTTATGGCCAGGACGGCCGGGTCCTCTGCCGCCTCCTCAATAAACCGCTGGGTGGTTGCCGTGAAGGACTGATACGGGTGATGAACCAGCAGGTCGCCGTTTCGGATTAAGGTAAAGATATCCGGCTGGTCCCCCCTTTCGTCCTGATGGCGGAAACCGGCCGGTACAACAGGCTCCCACGGCTCAAAACTGTGATCCGGCGATTCGACATCCACCAGTGAAAACAGATCGGTCAGATCCAGAATGCCGTCGTACTCAATCACGTCGTCCTGGGCCAGCCCCAACTCGGCCTGCAACATTGTTCGCACGCGCTCGGGCATGGCGGCCTCCACCTCCAACCGAACGACGGCTGCAAACTTGCGTTCGCGCAGCTCTTCGGAAATCAATACCAGGAGGTCTTCCGCGTCGTCGTCGTCACGGCGGACATCCGCGTTGCGGGTGACGCGGAAAGCATGGACACTCTCCACATCCATCCCCTTGAACAGCACATGCGCATTTTGGCGAATGACATCTTCGACAGGCACGTAGTGAAGCGCCTCACCCGGTACGGCCAGCCATCGGCCGCGCGAAGCCGGCACCTTCAGCCGCGCGAAATGCTCGGTGCCTCGCGCCGGATGGCGAAGCATGAAGGCCAGCGACAACGACTGGTTGGAGATGAACGGAAACGGATGCCCCGGATCGACGGCGAGCGGCGTCAGAATCGGGGAAATATGCTCAAGAAAGTAGGCGTCCATCTCCGCACGCTGCTCGTCGCTCAGCGATGCGTAGTCACGAATCACAATCCCGACTTTCTCGGCGACGAGTGGCCGAAGTTCATTTTCCCACGCTTCTGAGTACGCAATCTGCATGGGCCGGGCGGCCGCCACAACCAACTGAAGCTGCTCGCTCGGCGTTCGGCCGTCGGGCGATATTGCGCGTACGCCGGCGGCGACCTGTCGCTTCAACCCGCCGATACGCTTCTGGTAGAACTCGTCCAGGTTGTTTGCCGTGATGGCGATGAACCGGACACGCTCCAGCAACGGCGTGCGCTCGTCAAGAGCCTGTGCAAACACTCGCCAGTTGAAATCCAGCCACGACAGTTCACGGTTGAAGTACAGCGATGGATGATCCAGCGGGGCTCCCTCCGGCACTGCCCGCGGAATCGTTGCCTGGGGGATAGCCGGCGTCGCGGGAATGGACACATCGGCGCCATCGCCCAGTGGCACGGAGGTGTCGGGGAGGGCTACTTCTGTAAAGATGGGCTTTAGGGATGGGCGTGTAGTGGCCACAGGCGATGGTAATTGGCGGTCTGTCTCGTATCGGCAAAGAATACGCCGGTTTTCAGGTCTGGTGCCCTACTGGACGGTTTCCGCATCCCACTCCAAAAACTCGCCTTTGTCAATCTGCTGTCTGAGCGCCGTCAGTTGGTCTTTCTCCCTATTGAGAAGGGTCAGGTCCTCGTTAGCCTCAGCCGCCAAAAAAATGCGCTGCCCACAATCCTCAATGGCTTCTTCTACCTGGTCCAACTTGAGAAACTTCATAGCGCTGTTCGCCGCTTCGAAGGGATGCTCGTCCAGCACAGGTACAACAATACCTTTCTTCAATTCCCAATTGTCGGACAAAGTGTGGGCCTCGGACAGCACTTCGGCCGCTAAGCGTTGAATGGTTGGGCCGAGGTCGCCACGAAGGAAGGAATCGCTATCGAACGTGTCGGCCTGGTAGCGTTCAATGATGTGCCCAACCACCTCGCGCACTAGCCCTGGACTGAACTCGTCAATCCCCATTTTCATCATGATGTGCTCCACCATCGGTGCGCCGTGCTCAAACATCAGCCGCAGCAATGAGCGTTCCTCCGGGCGCATAACAACGGGTGGGGCGGCGGGAAGCGGTGGTTGCTCGGAGGCGTCTGGTTCCTGGTATCTGGGGGGAGGTTTCTGTTCCTCCCTCCGGTGCGAACGTGAGGCGTCCAAATACTGTGAACGGAGATTCACGTCATGCACGCCAAGCTCAGCCGCTGCCCTGCGTATGTAATGCTCTTGGGTCACCGGATTACTGATTCGAGCAACGGCTCGCATGAGCGCCTCGGTTACTGCGCCTTTCCCTTCGCCTGTCTCCAGTTGGCCGGTTCTGCGAGCTTGCTCTACGTAGAACTCCACGAAGTCAAGCCGCTCATCCTTTAGCAGATTTCGGAATGCCTCCACACCGAAGTTTTGAACGAAGGAGTCGGGATCGGCGCCATCGGGGAGCTGAACCACATACAGTGCGAGCCCTCCGGAGAGAACAATCTCCACAGCCTTCAGCGCCGCATTGACGCCCGCCGAGTCCGCGTCGAACAGGAGGACAACGGTTTTTGCGAGACTGCTCAACATCTGAACCTGCTTCTGAGACAGCGCCGTACCGCTGCTGGCTACCACATTCTGAATTCCTGCCTGATACAACGAAACGACATCCGCGTTGCCCTCCACAAGCAGCACTTCCTCGGCGCCGCGAATAGCCATCTTCGAATGCTTCAGGCCGTAGAGCACCTCGCTTTTTTTGTAAACAGGTGTGTCCGACGTGTTGATGTACTTGGCTGGCTCCTTGCCGTCCGCCATGGGCGTTGAGCCCGGAACAATCCGTCCGCTAAATCCGAGCACCTTTCCCATCCTATCGAGGATTGGGAACATGACACGGTCGCGAAAAACATCGTAATAAGCTTCGCCGCTACCACGCGCTCTTATAAGGCCCACCTTCTCGAGTACTGCCGGTTTGAACTGTTTTTCGGCCGCGGCCTTGACCAATGCATCCCAGCTATCGGGGGCGTAGCCCAATCCAAATGTCGTGATGGTTTCCTTCGAGAAGCCTCGGCCGAGGAGGTAATCAAGCCCACGCTTGCCGCTGTCTGATTTTAGTTGATCAAAGAAAAACTTCGCCGCAAAGCGGAGGGCCGCGTGCATGGCCTCGCGCTCGTCGGCTTCCGGATGCGAACCACCCTCCTCCGCAATCTCAATGCCCGCCCGGTCGGCCAGAAGGCGCACGGCATCCAGAAACCCTACGCCCTCGATTTCCTCAACAAATTTGAAAAGGTCGCCACCGCGCTTGCAGCCGAAGCAGTAGAACAGATCCTGCCGCCCATCCACCCAAAACGAGGGCGTCTTCTCGTTGTGGAAAGGGCACAACCCCACGAACCGGCTCCCCTGTTTCTTTAGCCGCACGTAGTCACCCACCACGTCGATCAGATCGACCGAGGCGCGGACATCTTCAACGGTGGAATCGGGGATGCGGGCCATGGGGAAGGGCAAGTGGCGAGTACGAAAGCTACGATGTTCGTTCTTCGTGCTTTGCTCTTCGTTCTTTGGTTCTCAGGTGAGGAAGTTGACAGGTTAAAGTTTCGAAACCCCTGAGTCGTACTCATTGCCTCCACTCCGTCTTCCTTCGGGATTTCCCCCCGCCATAGGAATGAATGAAGGACATCGCCAATCTGTAACCTTCCAATCTTCTAACCCCAAAGCCCCAAACGCAAAAGAGGCATCCCAACGGAACGCCTCTATTTTGAGCTATTGCAATTCAACTTACGCCGCGTCCGGAGCGGCAGAGAAGCTCTCGACGGCCTCGTCAACCGTGTCGAAGATCTCGAACACCTCGCCGAGGAGACGTGTCATCAGGAAAAGATTGCGCATCTTGGTTTCGAGCTCGGCCAGGCGAAGATCACCACCGATCGCACGAAGCTCCTCTGCGGTCTCAATGAGCACGCCGATGCCGGACGAGTCCATGAGCGTGGTCTGGCTGAGATCAAAGACGATGTTGGTCTTTCTCTCCTCGCGAAGCTTGGCCACGGCATCGCGGAACGCTTTGCCCTGAATGCTGCCGAAGAACTCGCCTTTCAGTCTGACGGCGACGGCGTGATAGTGTTCAGTGGTTGTGATTGACATGGTGGGAACCTGTTGAATGGGATGGCGCGCAGTACGACTCGTGCAACCCTAAGTTACCGCATGTCGCTAGGAGTCTGTCGGACTTAGGGGTTCGTGACGAGGCAGACGGGAAATCGAGAGCAGTTTTTCGATCTTTTGAGTTGCATAGTGGTGCTACGTGACGATAAAGATCGGAAAAATGGGCCGATTTGCCGCCGCCGCAGTAGAATCATCCTAAATCTGACAGGCTCCTTAATTTAGCCGGCTCCACGCTCCAGTC
>JADFLK010000141.1 GCA_022564455.1 Bacteroidota bacterium | reverse complement strand
ATTATCGCTCCCTCAGAACGTGCAAGCACGAATTTCACAGGGAGTTGACATACTCGAACGTGTAGTCAACAACCCGGGCATGGCCATCGACCCGAACCGGATCAAGGAAGAGATGCTCGGCATCCGGCAGCCCGCGGCGGAAGCCGTGGAGGCGATGAAGACGCGCCTGATGACCGGCGACCGCATGATGAAGTTCCAAGAAGACCTGTTGATGCAGGAGATGGACATCGGGATCGCCGATCAGGAAGGCATGACGGTTGAGGAGTTCATGGAGCTGCACGGGCCGGACTCCGCCGATCCTGCGTCGCCGGCTCCGGCCGTACCTCCGTCCAAAACATCGGGAGACACGGCTTGGGCGGAGATCACGCCTGTTTCTCCCGCAGACGCGCCGTTTTCGTTCGATGAACTGGACACCTTTCTGACCGGCCGCGCCAGGCTTGATCCTGGCGGATACTTCGTCGACTCGGCAGCACCTTCCAGCCCACCACATTCAACTCCCAAACCCAAACCAAATCTGGAAAAAGCCGCGTCTGCCGTGCAGCGAGCTGCCTATCCGGAACTGTTCGAGCCCATCTCGCCCGCCAATCCAACGACAGACTTCCGGCAAGCACTCGCGGACGCCTACGCACAGCGCGAAACCACACCGTTCCTCGTCATGGCGCTGCGTATTCCGGAGGATGACCCGTATGCGGACGTATTCCCGGCCGTTACCGAGGGGGTTCGTATCGGTGTCGGCCAGTCCGGTACCCTACTCGCGGAAAGCTACCGCCTCATAGCCCTCATCCCGAATGCCGGCGCCGACGTAGCGCGAAACGTCTTCGCCATCCTGAAGGCGCACTTGAAAACTATCGTACCGGGCAAGGCGGACGCCGCCCTCCAGCACGTGAATGCGATGGCGGCGCCAAACGGCGAACCCTTCAAGACAGCCGACGAGTTGTTTGGCTACGCGTTCGAGAAGTAGAGCCAATGACCTAGCGAAATGGCCGCTCGCGGTCCAGCATTTTTACGAGATCGGTAACGCCAACGGGGCCGTGCCGATACAAGAACGGCTCGCCGAATGCCGCGCCAATCCTGTAGCCGTACACACGGGCACGAGCCGCCACCCAGTCGAGAAAGCCCCTGTTAGATACGAATGTCTCGGGCTCGTCGCTCTCGTAGTCGGGATTGTGGAACTGGCTCTGGAAGGCCTGGAGGGCCTGGATGCGCTGCTCCCAGACCTCGCTCACGTCCACCACAAACGTAGGCGTGAACTCGATGGACTGCATGTAATGCAGCACATGATGCGGCCGCCACGGTTCTTGCGCTGCTCCGCTCTCGTCCGTGGTCTCGATCTTCGCCAGGCCGCTGTAAAACAGGGCCTCGGTGGATAGCCGGGCCGCGTTTGGATGGTCGGGATGGCGGTCGTCCGGCGCATTGATCAGGACAATGTGGGGACGGCATTGGCGAATTCGTTGGATGAGCGCCCGCTGGTTTTCCTTCGAGTTTCTGATGTCGCCGTCGGGGATGCCAAGGTTCTCACGGGCTGCCAACCCCATAATCTCTCCGGCGCGTTCTGCCTCTTTCTGGCGCTGCTCGGGCGTTCCGCGCGTGCCCAGTTCGCCACGAGTGAAATCCACGACACCCGTTCTGTAGCCCTGCCTGGCGAGCAAACACAGCGTGCCGCCCGCGCAGAGTTCCGCGTCGTCGGGATGCGCGGCGAGGGCGAGAACGTCGAGCGGTTCAGACATCGGTCAGCCCACAACGAAGTTCACCAGCCGCCCCGGCACCACAATCTCCTTGTGGATCGTCTTGCCTTCGAGGTGGCGCTGCACGTTATCAATGGCCTTCGCGGCCTCCAGCACGGCTTCCGTCGAGGCGTCCGCGGCAACGGTAGCCGTACCCCTCATCTTGCCGTTCACCTGCACGGCGATCTCTTTCGTGTCGGAGACGAGCAGCGACTCGTCGTATTCCGGCCAAGGTGCGTACGTCAGCGACTCGGCGTGCCCGAGGATTTGCCAGAGATCCTCGGCAACGTGGGGCGCAAAAGGCGCGAGCAGGAGCACGAACGATTCGGCAACCGGCGTCGGCACGTGCTCCCACTTGGTGGCCGCGTTCACGAACTCCATCATCGCCGAGATGGCCGTATTGAACGAAAGTCCCTCAATGTCCTCGGTCACTTTCTTGATCGTGGCGTGGAGAGTGCGGAGTTGCTCGGGTGTAGCCTCCTCATCCAAAATCTTCGATGACAGCGATCCCGTTTCTGCATCCACCATTAACCGATAAGCACGCGCGAGGAACCGATGGACGCCCTCCACCGAGCGCGTGCTCCACGGCTTCACCTGCTCCAGCGGTCCCATAAACATCTCGTACAGCCGCAACGAGTCCGCGCCGTACGTGGCCACGATGTCATCTGGGTTAACAACGTTGCCGCGGCTTTTACTCATCTTGTAGGCACGCGCTTCCACCCGAATGGACGGATCCGATTTGAGCACGAAACCGTCGCCTTTCTTCTCCACCTCATCCTCACTCACCTTGACAGACGTGACATCCTCCTGCCCATTTATTGACGTGGAAGAGACGTACTGACCGGCTGCGTCCTTCCAGGCCGTGTACTCCATCTCGCCCAGAATCATCCCCTGATTAACGAGCTTGAGGAAGGGCTCTCTCGTGGAGACGATGCCCTCGTCGTAGAGCACTTTGTGCCAGAAGCGGGCGTACAGAAGGTGCAGGACGGCATGCTCTGCGCCACCCACGTAGAGATCGACCGGCATCCAGTACTTCTCCTTCTCGGGGTCGACGAGCTGGTCGGGGTTGTCGGAGTCGATGTAGCGGAGGTAGTACCAGCACGAGCCCGCCCACTGTGGCATCGTGTTGGTTTCGCGGAGAGCAGGCTTGCCGTCCACCGTCGTCTCGACCCACTCCTTGATCGTCGCGAGCGGGCTCTCGCCGGTGCCACTGGGGGTGTACGTTTCCACGTCGGGGAGGAGGACCGGCAATTCGTCTACGGGCTGTGGCTTGCCGTCCACGTGGACAATGGGGAACGGCTCGCCCCAGTACCGCTGGCGGCTGAAGAGCCAGTCGCGCAGCTTGTAATTCGTCTGTGACCGGCCAACGCCGTTGTCCTCCAGCCACGAGATGATCTTCACCTTGGCCTCTCTTACGCCAAGACCATTCAGCGACGTACCACGCTCGGCGATGCCAGGGATCTCCCGGTCGGAGGCGTCCGAGTTGATCGCCGGGCCGTCGCCGAGGTAGGCGTCACCTTCAAAATCCTCCGGCGGCTGCACGGTGCGGGTGATGGGTAGCTCGTACTTCGTGGCGAACTCCCAGTCACGCTCGTCCTGCCCAGGCACGGCCATGATGGCACCCGTACCGTACGAGGCCAGCACGTACTCGGCCACCCAAATCTGGATTTGCGCGCCGTTTACGGGGTTCTGGGCGTGTGCGCCTGTAAATACGCCGGTCTTCGTGCGCTGCTCCATCCGGTCGCGCTCCGACTTCCGGCTCGCTACCGCTACGTACGAATCCACGGCCTCACGCTGCCCGTTAGTCGTGATTTGCGCGACCAGTGGATGCTCGGGCGCCAGCACCATAAACGTCGCGCCAAACAACGTATCCGGGCGCGTGGTGAAGACATGGATGACACTATCGGCGTGCCCCATCACGCGAAAATCGACCTCCGCACCAATACTTTTTCCGATCCAGTTCCGCTGCATCTCCTTCAGCGAATCCGACCAGTCGAGGCCATCAAGCCCTTCCAGCAGCCGATCTGCATACTCCGTGATCTTCAACATCCACTGCCGCATGGGCCTCCGAATGACCGGGTGCCCGCCGCGCTCGCTTTTCCCGTCGATCACCTCCTCGTTGGAAAGTACGGTGCCCAGCGCCGGGCACCAGTTCACGGCAACCTCGGCCTCGTAAGCGAGCCCGCGCTCGAACAGCTTCAGGAAGATCCACTGCGTCCATTTGTAGTAATTCGGATCGGTGGTGTTGACCTCGCGATCCCAGTCGTACGAAAACCCCAGCCTCTGGAGCTGCTCACGGAAGCGGCCGATGTTCTCGGCTGTTTTTTCCGCGGGATGCGTGCCCGTCTCGATGGCGTACTGCTCGGCGGGCAGCCCGAACGCGTCCCACCCCATTGGATGGAGCACGTTGAAGCCCTTCATCCGCTTGTAACGCGCTACGATGTCGGTGGCTGTGTATCCCTCCGGATGCCCCACGTGAAGCCCCGATCCGCTGGGGTACGGAAACATGTCGAGCACGTAATACTTTGGCTTCGAGGCGTCGAAGTCGGCGTCGCCCGGGTCGGGCGTGCGGAAGGATTTCTGCTCCTTCCAAAACGCCTGCCAGCGGGGCTCAATGACATCAAAGGGATAACCGGCCATGCGGATTCTATTTTCGGCGTTTTGTTTTCAGTGGAATGAGCGAAAAGCTACGACGCCCGTTGGCGATGGGTCCGTGAAACGAGGAAGGAGTGCGAGCAAGCCGAACAAACCCGTCTCGTACTGAGCTAAAGACTTGAAGAGGCCCCAGGAGCCTGTCAGACTTTTGTTGTAGGGTATTATCATTGGCTTTCGTTTTCGAGTAGACTAGGATTAAGTTAATAATATATAAGCCACTAACTCTCTAAGCCCGACAGATCCCTAAAATGCAATCGCAAATCCAACGGCAACAACGGCAGCCGCAATCATCACGAAGTTGAGGGCAAACGTGATGAGCAGGCCCACAACGAACGGCAGACTGGCAAGCCTAGCCAACCGCGCCGCGGCTACAGCCGTCCCCCACGCTCCTTTGGACTCAAGCACGAGAACGCGCGCCGCCCAGATGGCCTGGAAGAAACCAAGCAAGCGACCCCCTTTCTTTCCCCGAGTCGGCACAACTACACCCTTTGCGTGATCGACAGCCTCCGATGCCGCCCCCTTCAGTTTTTGCGGGAGGTCGAGGATCTCTTTCATCGTCAGATGGCCGACGAAGGCAGCGCCCGCCGGGATCAACAACACTAGCAACACACCGACTGCCAATGCAGCCCACTGCCCAGTAACGCCACCAATCCACCGGTGAGGATCAAACCAGATCCACCACAGCACGACGGCCGAACCCGCCGATACGATGCTCAACGTGCGCACTTTGCCCGTGATGGAATGCACCACCGGGAGCAACCGCTAGAGGCGGCTCTCGGAACTTTGATCGGCCGGAAGCTGAGTAATTTCGGTGGTTGGTTTGGAATCCATGCGGGCTGCTTTACGTACCAGCGACCCGCCTACTTAGCACTCGTCCACTGTGGAAATCAAGTCTCTTCTCGAAAACGCCCACACGATTGCCGTGGTGGGCTGTTCACCGCGCTCGACACGGGCGAGCCACAAAATCGCGCGCTACTTACAAGAACAAGGCTACCGGGTTGTACCCGTCAATCCGCACCACGAAGAACTGCTCGGCGAGCCCTGCTATCCCGATCTCCAGTCCATCCCGGAGGGCGTAAAGATCGACATCGTGGACATCTTCCGACGGCCGAAGTTCACCCACGGCGTTGTACTTGACGCCATCGAGCGAGCCACTCAGACCGGACGCAAGCCCGTCATCTGGACACAGATCGGGGTGCATTCCGGCGAAGCGCAGCTCGCCGCCGAGGAGGCCGGATTCGACTATGTAGCCAACCGGTGTGTGCTTGTGGAGCGTCAGCGTTTTGCAACGCCGTGACTCTGGGTTGATGCGTTAGAAGCGGCGCGTTCAGTAGAGGTAGCCCTGGTCTGTGCGATAATTCAGGAATGGAGACCTATCCGTACTTTTGCGTACGCAATTATGTTCAGTCTACACATCGTACGAGGTTAGATGGACTCTAAACAAATGAGGTCGTGCTACGCTGTCTCATCTCAAGCGTATCTCGCTCGCGCTAAGGCCCGACTTGGCGAAGAATCTCCCGCGTTTTTATTCTATGCGTTGTGGTGTAGAGCAAAGGCTCCGGGAGCATCTAGAGCATCAGGATCACGTGTCTGAAAAGCTTAAGTCAGGCTGGAAAATTGCCAAACTCGGTCGCACAGTGGAAAGTGCCTTCCGTCTCGGGGATAGAATTGCCGAAATGACATTCATGCGGACGGGAGAAGTGATCTGTCGTCTCTACTACACTCCAGTGACCTCAGAACTCCAGACCGAGGCCGGTCGGCTAGGCAACTATCTCCATGCGCCACTGATATACCGCGAGCCGGACGATCCGTTGTGGGTC
>JADFLK010000002.1 GCA_022564455.1 Bacteroidota bacterium | reverse complement strand
TGCTACAGGCAGCGGTTGAGTCTGGTCAAACCCAAGGTAGGCAATGGGACTTTCCCACGACTCTGCATCTCTACCTCGATCAGCATACAACTACACCCAATTGATCGTTGAATTCGTGCGGCGGAGGAAGGATGAGCCAGCCGACATCTTCTTTCCGGTTTACGTTGGGGTAATGCATACAAACCAATCAGGCTGTCATCCTGAGCGGCGCGCAGCAGACCAATTATGATTTGCGTGTAGGCATCAACGGTTACAACGCGCAGATGTACTTTGCTTATCGAAGACTGATCTACATCCTCACGATTCGCCAAGAGTGGAGCCCCTGATGCCAACAAACGCCTTTGCCGCCCAATCCGCGACCTCGCCGCTCGCCCCGTTCTCGATCGACCGGCGCGAGCCGCTGGCCGGCGACGTCGAAATCGATATCCTCTTCTGCGGCGTCTGCCACAGCGACCTTCATTTCGCCCGCGACGAGTGGGGCATGACCAGCTTCCCCGTCGTGCCCGGGCACGAGATACTCGGCCGGGTCACGCGTGTTGGCTCGGACGTGACAAAGTTCAACGTCGGCGACCTGGCCGCGGTCGGCTGCATGGTGGATTCCTGCCGCACGTGTTCGAGTTGCTCGCAAGGGCTGGAGCAGTTCTGCATTAACGGGGCGGTCTTCTCGTACAACGGGCCGGACAAGCATTCGGGAGGCATGACCTTCGGCGGGTATTCTGAGAAGATCGTCACCGACGAGGCCTTCACGTTCAAGGTGCCGGAGAACCTGGACCCCGCAGGCGCGGCCCCGTTGCTGTGCGCCGGCATCACGACCTTCTCCCCGCTTCGCAAATGGGGGGCGGGCCCAGGGCGCAAGGTCGGAATCGTCGGGCTCGGTGGGCTGGGACACATGGGCGTGAAGTTCGCCCACGCCTTTGGGGCGCACACCGTCCTGTTCACGACGTCGGAGAGCAAAGTCGCTGATGGCAAACGGCTCGGGGCCAACGAAGTCGTGATCTCCAAAGACTTGGATGCCATGGTAGAGCACGCCAGCAGCTTCGACCTGATCCTCGATACCGTCTCAGCGGACCACGACCTCAACGCCTATCTAGGCCTGCTCAAGCTCGACGGCACGATGGTCGTGGTAGGCGTGCCACCCGCCCCGCAGCCCGTCAGCATTTTCAGCCTGCTCATGCCGCGTCGCCAGCTCGCCGGCTCGCTCATTGGCGGGCTGCCCGAAACGCAGGAGATGCTCGACTTCTGCGGCGAGCACAACATCACCTGCGACATCGAGCTCATCAAGATGCAGCAGATCAACGAGGCCTACGAGCGGATGCTCCGCAGCGACGTGAAATTCCGCTTCGTGATCGACATGGCCTCGTTGAAAGGGTGACAGTGCGTCCGCCTAACCCACAACCCTTGAATCCACATGGTTACCTCCTTCATCCCCGTCACCTCCGCCGATCACATCCCCGGCGAAACCATCAAGGAGCACATTGACGTCGTCTGCGGCAATACCGTCCGCGCCAAACACGTTGGCCGGGATATTATGGCCGGACTGAAGACACTCGTCGGCGGAGAGATCCGCGGCTACACGGAAATGCTGTCGGAGGCTCGCGATGAGGCGTTGGATCGCATGAAGGAAGATGCAGCTGACCTAGGCGCCGACGCCGTCATCAACGTCCGTTTCACCACGAGCATGGTGATGCAGGGTATGGCGGAAATGCTGGCCTACGGCACGGCGGTCAGGCTTGAGTAGGGACACGGCATATCGTGCATCTACACATTTCTAGACCTGGTTAACCTTCGCCCCGCCCTGCCCAATTCTACAACTGCGTCATCGGGCTTCCTCATTCAACGCCTTCAACACCGTGCGAGTCGCAATTGTAGCCATCCTTGTCGCTCTAGCTGGCCTTTGGACGTTCAGACGAAGCTCACTGTGTCATACCCAATCGCCAGTTCTTACCGCGGAGAGCGCTGTGGCCCTGAGCGAAGATGGGCGCGCAGCCTACATTCTGATGTTCGTTGGATACTATCGCCCGGCAGTTGGCATCTGTGCGTTCCCTGACGGTGGCATCCCGATCTACGGCTACCATGGCGCCGAGCTGTTCAGGTATGATCTGGTGAAACAATCTCTGCAACATTTGGGATCGCAAAGCGCCGGGCGAACCTATCGGTCTGGCGAAGTCGAATTCCGCTATCGAAGAGGAGAGCGGCTCTATGCAAAGGTGTTTGGTAGTCGTGCGCTCCACTTCGAGATAGACATGGAACGTGGTGCCTTGACTGAACTATCGGGGGAGGATTTCCGCCGGTTGACGGCCGATCTGGAACGCACATACAGTTCCTACGCTGTAGGTGATAGAGAGCAGACGGACGATGACGCTGAGTGGTGGGGCGCTACGCGCGAATATTCAGGGCGCATTCGAGGATCTGCCTACGCTAAAAAAGGAGATCGCATCACTCACGCCCTGGTCTTGCACACCTCCGGTTATCCTCGTTTCCCCCACGAAAGACTTGAACTTCAAATCGACTTTACTGACCTACTACCCGATCGCTTCTGACCGACGTGATTAATCTCCAATCACCATTTCGATAAATGGTCGACGCATATCGACTCGGGGTCACGATTGCATTAAACAGAAAGCCCCGGCCTCCGTGACGGAAGCCGGGGCTTTCTTCATTTTAGTACGGTAGGGGCACGGTATGCCGTGCCCCTACGCCACGAACTTTACCGTCTCCGGTCGCCGCGCCCGCGTCCTCCGCCGTCGCGCCGGCCACCACGTCGGTCGTCGTAACGGCGATTGCCGCCCCGAGCCTTGTGCTCTTCGCGCTTGCGGCGCGCCTCCTCTTTTTCCTCTTCGGTCGGCTCTGGGAGGAATGGCTTGAGGCTCACGCGGAGCTTACCGTCGTTGCGCACCTCAATGAGCTGCACCTTCAATTTGTCGCCCACCTGCATGTGGTCGTCCGGGTTCTCGACAAAGCCGTGGGCCATCTCGGAGACGTGGAGCATGGCCTCCTTGCCCGGCATGATCTCGAGGATCGCGCCGAACGGGAGCATGTTCTTGACCGTGCCCTCGTACTCCTCGCCGATCTCCGGCTGCGCCACGATGCCCTTGATGTATTCGATGGCCTTGTTGGCAGATTCCATGTCGACCGAGGCGATGGTAACATAGCCCTTGCCGTCCCGCTCGTCGATGTCGATCTGGGCGCCCGTTTCGGCCTGGATGCCCTTGATGATCTTGCCGCCGGGCCCGATGATGGCGCCGATGAACTCCGTATCGATGATGATCTGGATGAGGCGCGGAGCTGTCGGAGCGAGCTCCGGACGCGGCGCTTCCAGCGTCTTGGCCATCTCGTCGAGGATGTGATGGCGGCCCACACGCGCCTGGTCAAGCGCCTTCGCCATCGTCTCACTCGTGAGGCCGTCGATCTTGATATCCATCTGGCAGGCCGTGATGCCGTCGCGGGTGCCACAGACCTTGAAGTCCATGTCGCCGAGATGGTCCTCGGTGCCGAGGATGTCGCTCAGGATGACGATCTTCTCACCACCGTCGATGAGCCCCATCGCGATGCCGGATACCGGCTTCTTGAGGGGCACGCCCGCATCCATCAGCGCCAGCGAACCGCCACAGACGGAAGCCATCGACGAGGAGCCGTTCGACTCTAGAATGTCCGAAATCAGACGGATGGTGTAGGGGAACTCTGCCTCGTCCGGCAGCATCGGCTTGAGAGCGCGCTCGGCCAGGTAGCCGTGCCCGATCTCGCGGCGGCCGGGACCACGCATGAAGCGCGCCTCGCCCACGGAGAACGGCGGGAAGTTGTAGTGCAGATAGAAGCGCTTGTCTTCCTGGTCGAAGACCTGGTCGACGGCCTGTGCGTTTCGGCTGGTGCCGAGCGTAACCTGCACGAGCGCCTGGGTTTCTCCACGCGTAAAGATGGCCGAGCCGTGGACGCGCGGCAGGTAACCCACCTCGCTCCAGATGTCGCGCACTTCGTCGGTGGCGCGGCCGTCGAGGCGGCGGCCTTCGTTGAGGATCATGTCGCGCATGACCTCGCTCTCGGCGTTCGAGTAGGCGCTCTTGTAGTCGCCCACGCCGAAGCCATCGGCGTCGGCATCGATGGCGTCGTCGCCTTCACCGAAAACCTCCGCAATCATTTTGTTGCGGATGGCCTTGATGCCGGTATAGAAGCTCTCCTTGGCGTATGGCGCGCGGAGGTGCTCTTCAATTTCGCCGCCCACCTTTTCCTTTATCGAAGCCACGAGGCCCGCGTCGGGTGCCACTGTCGTGTACTCCATCGGTGTGATGGCGCCGCGCTCGGCTTCGTACTTGGCCTTCAACTCAAGAAGACCGGCGCAGATCGTCTTGATGTGCGTGTGGGCGAACTCAAGGGCGGCGACCATGTCGGCCTCCGAAACCTCGAGCATCTCGCCTTCCACCATTACGATGGAGTCAGCCTTGCCGGCTACCAGAAGGTCGAAGTCGCTCTCGGCGCGCTCTTCCTTCGTCGGGTAGAGGATGAACTCGCCATCCACGCGGCCCACACGGACGTGCGCCGTAGGGCCGGCGAACGGGCCGCCTGAGAGCATCAAAGCAGCACTGGAACCAACACCGGCGATGCCGTCGGCGTCAATTTCAATATCTGCGGAAAGGAGGAAGTTGAGAACCTGGACTTCGTTACGGAAGCCGTCGGGGAAAAGCGGGCGTAGCGTGCGATCGATCAGACGCGAGGTGAGCACCTCTTTGTCCGTTGGCCGTGCTTCGCGCTTCATAAAGCCGCCCGGGAAGGAACCCGCAGCGGAATAGCGCTCGCGGTAGTCAACCGTAAGCGGGAAAAAATTCTGTCCCTCACGGACATCCGGAGAGATGACGGCAGTGCTAAGCACCATGGTGTCGCCGAGGCGAATCACGACAGAACCGTGCGCCTGCTTGGCAAGCCTGCCTGTTTCGAGGTGCAGCGTTTTGCCGGCTACCTCTATGGAATGCGTTATTGCGTTCATGGGGTTGTTTGGGTTGATGAATGCGCGCCCATACTTGCTTGACCTCACCACGGCATCCCCGCATTACTGCGGGGCGTCTGGCCGGGAATCAGTTTGCTGCGGGCCGACAGATCGAGTCGTCGAAATCGGGCGAACCGCAGGCAACTGACTGCCGAACCGTGGAAGTAGGTGTCGCGATGCAGAGCGACGCGGGTTTACGAACCGCTCATGCGGCTCAGAACAAAAACAGCGGCCCTTCTATACGAATAGGCCGCCGGGAAGGCATTACTTGCGAATGCCAAGCTCCTTGATGATGGCACGGTACCGCTCGATGTCGGTGGCCATCAGGTAGTTGAGAAGGCGCCGGCGCTTGCCGACCATCAGCAGAAGGCCGCGCCGGGAAGCGTGGTCCTTCGAGTGGGTCTTGAGGTGGCCGGTGAGGTCGCTGATGCGAGCCGTGAAAAGGGCAATCTGAACCTCAGGCTTGCCGGTGTCCTTGTCGTTGCCCCCATGCGTGGAGACAAGTTCCTGCTTCTGTGCAGTCGTAATCATGTCATGTGGGGTGTCTCTGCTTTAGATGCGGTAGAAGTCTGTTGAAGTAGCGCTCTGTCGCCGAGGTGAGTGAATCTCGACCGATCTCAGCGTTGCGAGATGACTATTTCAACAGACTTCAGGGATGCTAAAGAAGAGGACAGCCTGCGGCGAGCCGCGAAAGGAATGTCTCTCAAATCATGAACGGCGCGAATCCCCGCAATGCAGGGCAGGCTGCCAATCAACAACCGTTCAAATTACGTTGCCAAGCGCACGTTCCGCCTGCTTCCGGTCTTCATGAAGCTGCGCTACGAGCGTCTCTTCACCATCAAACTTGCGCTCGTCTCGGAGGCGCTCCACGAAGTGAACACGGAGTAGCGTACCGTATAGATCACCTTCAAAACCAAACAGATGGACTTCGGCCTGCACGCTTCCGTCCGTTTCAAACGTTGGGCGGCGGCCGATGTTCATCATGCCGTCGAACGGGCCTGCCGTGGTGTCCGCACGCACCGCATACACGCCGGGGTGCGGGATGAGCTTGTGCCGATGCTCGGCGCGAAGGTTGGCGGTCGGAAATCCGATCTGCCGTCCGCGCTGGTTGCCCATGACGACGGTGCCCGCGAGGCTGTACGGGCGGCCCAGCAGCATAGCAGCCCGTTGCACATTCCCCTCATCCAGCAGGGCCTTCCTTATCTGCGTCGACGAAACCGTTACGCCGGTTACAATCTGCTCGGGGATGACATCCACCGAGAACCCGTGCTCTTTACCGAGCGCCTCCAGCGTCGTCCGGCCGCCGCTGCGGTTGCGGCCGAAGCGGTGGTCGTAGCCGATGACGATCTCCTGCATGCCCACCGTTCCGAGCAGCACGTCGGCCACGTAGGCTTCGGGCTCCAGCATGGAGAGAGCGCGAGTGAACGGCAGCACCACGAAGCGCTCCACGCCGTACGATTGTAACGCGTCCGCGCGCTCATCCAGTGTAGTGAGAATGGGGACGTGGCTCGCCCCAAGCACCTCGCGCGGGTGTGGATCGAACGTGATCACGGTAGCCTTGCCTCCAACGGCCTCCGCGCGCTCCACGAGATACCGCAAGATGGCCTGATGCCCCAGGTGGACGCCGTCGAACGTGCCGGTAGTAAGCACCGAGGCGTCGTTGCGCGTGATTTTGGGGCCGTATTCGCGAAGCACTGTTTTGGGAGTGTGAGAGTGTGAGGGTATGAGGGCGATCGGCAGTTCGAACGAGCGTGCAAGCTAGCTATTCGACTAGCCAACTCTCCCTTTCCCCGTTCCTCCTCTCTCCCTCTCATACCCTCATCCTCTCACACAACAACGGCGAACGCCTCGGCGAAATCGGTCCCTATCTCTCGCCCTCACCCGCAAGCTCCTCCAGCCCCCAGGCGTCCTCCACGCGGTACGGCCCGATGGCTTCGCGGCGCAGGGCAACGAGGTGCCCGCCGACGCAAAGTTCTTCGCCCAAATCGTGTGCCAGCGAGCGAATGTACGTGCCCTTCGAGCAGTGCACGAGGAAGTCCACGTCGCTTCCCCTTCTCTTTTCCAGATCGAACCGGCTGATCGTGACGCTCCTCGGCTTGATCTCCACCATCTCCCCTCGCCGCGCTTTCTTGTACAGTCGCTCCCCTCCCACCTTGATGGCAGAGTACATCGGGGGGTACTGCTCAATCTCACCGACGAACTTCTGCCGGGCGGCTTCAAGGTCGGATTCTGTGAGATGATCCGTCGGTTTGGATTCCTCAACCGGTGTCTCGGTATCGTACGAGGCCGTCGTTTCGCCGAGGCGGATGGCGCCAGAGTACACCTTCGGCAGTCCCATGAACCGATCCTGCTCGCGCGTGGCCTTGCGCCCGACGAGCACGATCAGTAGCCCGGTCGCCATCAGGTCGAGGGTGCCCGCGTGCCCCACCTTCTTGATCCCAAATACTCTGCGCAGCCTTCGAATCGCGCCGAACGACGTGATGCCCTTCGGCTTATCAATCAGAATGGCAAAGCCGTCCGGAAGCTGCTCCAACGTATCCGAACGCGTAAGAACCGGAACCGAGACGCCTTCCCCCACAGCGCTCACTGGGCAGCGTCTGGCGCCGCTTCCGATCCATCGGCCTCTCCTCCCTCGTCTACTTGCTCGGCGTGAATCTGCGCAAAAAGCTCCTCAATGCGCGCCACGTGCTGCTGGCTATCGTCGAGGAAAAACCGGAGTTCGGGGATGCGCCGAACCTGATGGCGGATGCGCTGCGCGAGCGCCTGCCGGACTTGCACGGTGAGGGCCTCCAACCGCTTGAACGCAGCATTGCGCTGCTCGGGCTTTTCGCCCAAAACACTCACGTGAACGTACGCGATGCCGAGATCCTTGGTCATGCGCACGCCGGTGATGGTGAGCATCGAGTGGCTGGCCTCGTGGAACTCGTTCTGGAGCAGATCAGCGACTTCCCGCTGGATCATCCGGGAGACACGCTCGGTGCGAATGCTCATGGTTTCAAATGTTTCAGATTGGAAGATTCAAGATTGAAGATTGACAATCTGCAAACTTCAATCTGAAATGTTCAACCCTTAGACAGCCAGCGTGCGCTTCGTCTCGATGATCTCGTAGCCCTCGATGTTGTCGCCGACCTTGATGTCGTTGTAGCCCTCGATCGAGATACCGCATTCGTAGCCTGCAGCCACTTCCTTGACGTCGTCCTTGAAGCGCCTCAGCGAGGCGATTTCGCCTTCGTAGATAACCACGCCGTCGCGGATGAGTCGGACGTGGTCGTTGCGGGAGATTTTGCCTTCTACGACGTACGAACCGGCAATGGTGCCCACCTTCGGTATGCGGAAGAGATCGCGCACCTCGATGGTGCCGGTGACGTTCTCGGTTTCCTCCGGCGATAGCAGGCCCTCGAGGGCATCGCGGACCTCCTCGATGGCGTCGTAAATGACGGAGTAGGTGCGGATGTCGATCTCCTCGCGCTCTGCGATGGTCCGAACGCCGGCGACCGGCCGGACCTGGAAGCCGATGATGATGGCATCGGAAGCTGCGGCCAACATGACGTCGCTTTCTGTGATGGCGCCCACGCCGCTGTGGACGATGTCGACGGCCACTTCGTCGTTGGAAATCTTGAGTAGCGAATCCGAAAGCGCCTCTACCGAACCACCCACGTCGCCCTTGACGACAAGGTTGAGGTGGGTCAACTGGCCGAGCGCCATCCGGCGGCTGAGATCGTCCAGTGAAACGTGACGCCGCTGGTGCATGGTCTGCTGGCGCTGGAGTTGGGCGCGCTTGGCGGCTACGTCGCGAGCCTCGCGCTCCTCGTTCATTACCACGAGGCGGTCCCCCACATCGGGCGAGCCGGAGAAGCCCAGGATGGAGGCAGGACGCGCGGGACCTACCTCCGCCAGCCGATTGTCGCGTTCGTCGAACAGTGCGCGAACGCGGCCCGATTCAGTGCCGGCTACGAAAATGTCGCCCACCTTCAACGTACCGGTCTGGATGAGGATGGTGGCCACCACGCCTCTGCCCTTATCGAGGCGCGCCTCGATAACCGTGCCCACGGCCTTGCGATCGGGGTTAGCCTTTAACTCCAGAAGTTCAGACTCGATAAGCACCTTCTCCAGCAGGTCGTTGATGCCGTCGCCGGTCTTGGCAGATATAAGTTCGCACTGAACGGTGCCGCCGTACTGCTCAACGAGCACGTTCTGATCGGAAAGCTGCTGCATGATGCGGTCGGAGTTGGCCTCCGAACGATCCATCTTGTTGATGGCAACCACCGTGGGCACCTCCGCGGCACGGGCGTGGTTGATGGCCTCAATGGTCTGCGGCATCACCTGGTCGTCGGCGGCAACGACGAGAATGACGAGGTCGGTAACCTGGGCGCCGCGCGCGCGCATGGCGGTAAAGGCCTCGTGGCCAGGTGTATCGAGAAACGTGATTTCGCGGCCGTTCGGCAGCACAACAGCGTAGGCGCCGATGTGCTGCGTGATGCCTCCAGCCTCACCCGCAACCACGTTCGTCTTGCGAATGTAGTCGAGAAGCGATGTCTTGCCGTGGTCCACATGGCCCATGATGGTCACCACCGGCTGCCGTGGCTTGAGGTCTTCCTCGGCATCCTCTTCGATGAGAACAAGCTCATCCTCCTCCTCAGACATGAACTCTACGTCGTAGCCGAATTCGTCGGCGAGGAGTACGATTCCGTCGGCGTCGAGGCGCTGGTTGATGGACACCATCATGCCCAGCTCGAAGCCCTTCTGAATGGCCTCGGCCACCTGCACGCCCATCGCCTCTGCAAGCTCTCCCGTCGAGATGAACTCCATCACACGGAGCGTGCCGGCCATCTCCCGCATACGCTCCAATTCTGCTTCCCGCTCTGCTAAGCGCTCATCACGGCGGGCACGCCGGCGCTTCTGGCGGTCGCGGCCCTTGCCGGAGCCCAACTGCTGGAGGGTCTCTTGCACGTTGGCTGAAACTTCAGCCTGATCGACCTTTTTCCTACCTCGCTTTCCACGCTTGCGACGCCCAATTTCTTCAGTTGTCGATGAGTCAGTAGTTGTTTCGGGGGCACCCCTGGTTTTCTTCCTGCGGTGCCTGCGTCCGCTTTCAATACCCGAAATGTCAACCTTGCCGATGACCTTTGTGCCGATGAGAGAGTAGCGGTCGCCGCGTATAACGGAGCCGTCTCCTTCGGCATCGGGATCGATGACTTCATCTACCAAAGGGTCGGCAGGAGGGTCGGCAGGTACATCCTCTTCAACTACCGGCTCATCAACCTGCTCTTCGGCCTCGGGCGGAACGTCCTCGACAGGAGCGGCCACTGTCGCCTCTTCTACCAGATCGGGTGCCTCCACCGTCCCGGCGGCTGGCTCCGAACTTTCGGCGGCGGCTTCTTCCTCGGCAACAACTACCGTTTCTTCGGCCACCGGCTCGGACTCCGCTACCTCCGGCTCAGGTTCTGGCTCTGGTTCTTCGACTACCGGATCCGGTAGGGGCTCCACCACCACAACCTCGGGCTCGAGGGGCTCGGTTGGCTCATCCTCAACAACAACAGGTACTCTCTGCTCAGCAGCAAGGTGTCCGCGAAGCTCGGCCACGCGTGCCTTGGCCGCAGCGTCGTCAGAGAACGTATCCAACACCGTGGCATACATCTCCGGCGTCAGCTTGGCGTTGACGTTGCCGGCTTCCAGCTTGGCGTCGAGTTCGTAGCCACGCTCACGGAGCGTGTCCACAACGGTGGCGGCCGCGACGTTCAGTTCGCGGAGCACCTTGAAAAGCGGGAAGCTCTTCTTCTTTTTCGACGTTCTCGCCTTTGTTGGTGATGTTGGCATAGAGGCCGTTTTGGTGACTCTGAGCCGGTTCTCCGGCGCTTCTTAGGATACGGAATGAGTTCAGGCGCCCGCAGGCTCGCCTTCAGTCTCGTCGGTTTCTTCTGTTTCGGCTGTCGGCGCTTCGTCTCCCTCGGCTTTAGTTGTTTCATCTTCGGGCTCTTCTGAACCAGCTTCTTCAACGCCGTTTTCTTCCGGAGCAGAAGCGTCTGCGGCCGTGTCTTCAGAGGCGGTTTCTTCACCTGCCATATCGTCTGAGGCGGCCTCGTCTGAGGGCGTCTCCTCTGACGCGGGCTCCTCGGTGGCCGCCTCTTCTGCGGCCACCGCTTCGGTAGCAACGGCCTCTGCTGCTGCCACATCCCCTGTAGTTGCGTCGTCCGTGGGCGTCTCGTCTGACGCGGGCTCCTCGATGTTGGCGTCTTCTGCGGTAACCGCTTCTTCTACAACCCCATCTTCAGCGTCCGCAACGACTTCTTTGGCGGCCTCTTCTTCGGAAGCCTCTTCAGAAACAGCGTCCTCAATGCCGGCTTCCAGTAGAGCGTCCGCGGCGGCTTTGGCTTCAGCCTCAGCCTCCGCCTTCGCCTCGGCCTCCTCATCGACGAACTCCGCTTTCATCAGCATCACAATCTTCAGTGTGGTTTCCACGGGAAGCTCGGTGCGGCGGGCCAGCTCATCCGGCGAAAGCTCCAGCACCGCCTTGGCGGTATCGCAGCCGATATTCTTCAGCTTCCGAATCATCTCAGCGGGAATAACATCGGAGAACTCGCCGATCTCCACGTCCTCCTCGTCCGAGCGGATGTCCCGGTACACGTCCAGCTCATAGCCGGTCAGCTTGGAGGCGAGGCGGATGTTCTGGCCGCCACGCCCGATGGCCATCGACACCTCATCGGCGGGAACCGTCACGCGGGCGCGCGGCGGATCAAGCTCGTCGTGCAGTTCCACCTCAATCGGCTTCGCAGGCGCGAGCGACCGCTTGATGAACTCCATCTTGTCATTCGTCCAGGGGATGACGTCGATGTTTTCGTTGCCAAGTTCGCGGACCACGGCGTGGATACGGCTGCCTTTCACACCAACGCACGCGCCGACGGGGTCTACGCGGTCGTCGTGGCTAACCACGGCCACCTTGGCGCGGTCGCCAGGCATGCGGACCACCTTCTTGATCTCGACGATGCCGTCGTAAATCTCGGGCACTTCAAGCTCAAACAGACGCTCGATAAACACCGGCGCCGTACGGCTGATGACCACCTGCGGGCCGGAGCCTGCCTGGTCGGCGGGTACCACGTCTTCCACCACCGCGCGGATCATGTCGCCTTTGCGATAGCGGTCCTTGTAAATCTGGCCCTCTTTCTGGATGACCAGTTCTACCTTGTTGTGGATCACGAGCACCTCGCGGCGGCGAGTCTGGTAGATCTCGCCGACCACAATCTCGTTCATCAGCTCGGAGTAGTCACGGTAGATGTTCTCCTTCTCAATGTCGCGGATCCTCTGGCGGAAGGTTTGGAGGGCCGTTTGGACGGCGCGGCGGCCAAAATCGTTGATCTGGATCGTCTCGGCCACTTCATCGTCCACCTCGTAATCCTCATCAATCTCCAGCGCGGCGCTCTCCTCAATCTGCATGACGGGGTCTTCCAGGTCGTAGTCCTCCACTACCGTGCGGATGTGGATGATCTGGTAGTCGCCGTTGTCGGGGTTGAAAATGACCTCGAAAGCTTCGGGGTCGTCGGCACCGTAGCGCTTCTTGATCAACGTGCGGAACACGTCCTCGACGATGACCTGAAGCGTGTCACGGTCGATGTCTTTCTCGCGCGCAATCTCTGCGAACGCGGATACGAGCACGGTGCTTTGCATGAGGGTCGGGGAGGGGTTGAGGCGTAGCTACCACGGTAGCTCAACAAGCGCCTCGCGGATTGCGGAGAAGGGGAGTTCGGTGGGACTGTCTTCGCCTTTCACGGTCAGGGTGATGGCATCGTCGCCCACAGTGGAAAGGGTACCAACAACGGTGGTTTCTTCTGAATCGCTGGTGTACGTAACGCGCAGATCGCGACCGATGTGATGTGGGTACTGGCGCGGAAGGGCAAGCGCACGGCTCGCGCCTGGCGAGGAAACGTGGAGGTTGTACTTGCCCTTGATGACGTCTTCAGTGTCCAGCAAGAAACTGAGCCGGCGGCTGGTTTCGGCAATATCGTCGAGACCTGCCCCAGCATCGCTGTCCACGTAAACCTCCACAACACGGCTGCCAGTTCGCCCTCGAACGTCCACGTCAACGACGAAGAGTTCCGCACCGGCCACAGCTTCCTCGGCGAGAGCGTGGACACGAGCGGTGAGCGGATTGAAAATCGGTTGTGGGTTCATACGGAAAACGCCCGTTCCATGAACAGGCGTCGTCTGCGCAAAAGCTCAGAAACAACAAGAGGCGGGAACCCCGCCTCTGACTGTCACTCCAACGAGTGGAGCATGACAATATACGGGTTTTGGGGGCTTTAGAGCAACGATCTGAGGTTCCTCGGGGTGACGGCCGCGAAAGTAGTACTGCCCCTGGAAGCCTCAAACGCAGCCTTCACTGAGAATGCTTACCAAGAATCCTCACTCTGAAAGTAAACGGGGCGGAGAAACCGCCTCACCAAATCAACGGGCACAGATTCACGCATTCCGTACGTACTCGAACAGCGTGTCGTGGACCTGCGCCGAATCGGATTCTGGGTAGTCCACCATGAAGTGAAGGCCCCGGCTTTCTTTTCGGCGTCGGGCGCTTGCCACAATGAGGTGGGCTACAGCGATGAGATTCCGCAGCTCACACAGCGGTGAGGACACACGCGTTCGCTCGTAGAAGTCCTCGGTTTCCTCGTAGAGGAGTTGCACGCGCCGTTCTGCGCGCTCCAGCCGCAGCGTCGAACGAACGATGCCGACGTAGTCGCTCATCAACCGGCGAACCTCCTGCCTGTTGTGCTGCACCAGCACCCACTCCCTGGTGTTGTGCGTGCCGCTCTCGTCCCACGCCGGGATGCGCTCCTCCCACGCGTTTGATTTGGCGTACTCCACGGCAGGCCCAATGGCGCGGTGCGAAAACACGAGGGCTTCCAAGAGCGAATTGGACGCCAGCCTGTTTGCGCCGTGGAGCCCTGAGCACGTGACCTCGCCACACGCAAATAGCCCGAAAATGCTCGTTCGGGCGTATTCGTCCACCTTTACGCCGCCGCAGGTGTAGTGCGCCGCCGGGACCACGGGTATCGGCCCAGCCGTCATGTCGATGCCGTGTTTGAGGAGTGTTTCGTGGATGTTGGGAAAGTGGCCCGTGATGTCCTTAGCCGGTTTGTGGGAGATGTCGAGCCACACGTGGGGCTCCCCCCGGCGCTTCATCTGGTCGTCGATGGCGCGGGCCACGATGTCGCGCGGTGCGAGTTCTTCCCGGTCGTCGTAGCCGGGCATGAAGCGTTCGCCCCCGAGGTTGCGGAGGACGCCGCCATCGCCCCGCACGGCCTCGGTGATGAGAAACGAGCGCCCTCCGAAGTCCACGCCCGGCAGGTACAGGCTGGTCGGATGAAACTGGATGAACTCCATATTCGCGACGACGGCCTTCGCTCGGTACGCCATCGCAATGCCGTCGCCGGTAGCTACGGATGGGTTCGTCGTGTGCGCGTACACCTGGCCGGCGCCTCCGGCCGCGAGCAGCGTGGTTTTGGCAAGGATCGTATCGACGCGGTGCGCCTCCTCGTCCAGCACGTAGGCCCCGAAACAGTGCAAATCGGGCCAGACGGAAGAGATTTTCTCCCCCAGATGGTGCTCGGTGAGGAGCTCAAGCACGAAGTGGAACTCGAAAAGCTGGATGTTCGGGTGGCGGCGCACCGCAGCCAACAGCGCTCGCTCAACCTCCCGGCCTGTCATGTCTGCCGCGTGTACGATTCGGTTGGCGGAGTGCCCACCCTCGCGTCCGAGGTGGAGATCACCGCTGTCGTCCCGGTCGAACTGCGCACCGAGTTCCATGAGTTCGCGCACCCGCTGCGGCCCTTCCGTCACCACGATGCGGACGATGTCCTCGTTACAGAGGCCGGCTCCGGCCACGAGCGTGTCCTGCACGTGCGCCTCCACGTCGTCCGTTGGATCCATGACGGCGGCAATCCCCCCCTGCGCATAGTTCGTATTGGATTCCGCCGAGGCCTTCTTCGTTACAATGGCCACCGTACCGTGTTCGGCCACCTTCAGGGCGAACGTCAGCCCGGCCACGCCGCTGCCGATGACGAGATAGTCGAAGCGCTCAGTCACGCTCTAGGCCTCGAACAGCTGCGCCACGTCGAAGCCGAATGGCTCGCCGTCGGCCGTAAGGACAGAAGAAAGCACCCGCTGCGTTTCGTCGGCTACCTCGGCCGGCCCATAACCCCCCTCTTCGCGCAACACATGTTGCTCTACCGTCTTTGCTCGCGCGTCCACGATCAGGTACTCGCCCACGCCTACGTTTTCGTAAAGCTCACGCTTGCCATGCCGGTCGTAGTTCGCCGTTCGGGGCGAGAGCACCTCGGCAATGAAGACGGGCACCGCCTGGATCGCGCTCGGTGGTTCGTCTGCAGCCAGGTACGTGGTCATATCCTCTTTCGAGATAACGAATACATCCGGCTGTACGGTACGCCCACCTGGCAGATGAACGTCAAGCGGAGAAATGAAAGCGCTTCCCAAAGGATGTGTCGATAGCCAATCCTTTAACCAAGAGCCAAGAGCCAAAACGGTCATCTGATGAAAGAGGTTAGGAGCTGGCGACATATCGAAATTCGGATTCTTCTCCCAAACAGGAAGACCGTCTGCGTAGAGGACACCATCAATGATCTCCAACTTCGGCGTCATGCGCTCGCCAAACTGTTCCAGATCCTCGATCGTCCAGACCTTGGGGCGGCGGATCGTGCGGGGTGGGTTGTGGGCGCTGGTGACCGGCATAGCAGTCGAGGCATGTGTTGGGATTCGTCTTACTCCGCCGTACCGCTACTCGTTTCCTGCAGCAGGTACGCTTTTATGAACGGCTCGAGGTCGCCGTCCATCACGCCCTGCACGTCCGTGATCTTGAGATCCGTGCGGAGGTCGTTCACCATCGTGTAGGGCTGGAAGACGTAGGAGCGGATCTGGCTGCCCCACTCAATTTTCTTCTTGGTCCCCTCCAGTTCACTCCTCGCTGCTTCCCGTATCTGCTGTTCCATTCCGTAGATACGGCTTTTCAGCACGGCCATCGACCTCTCACGGTTCTGGAGTTGGCTGCGCTCCTCCGTGCACTCGGCCGTGACCTTCACTTTCTCCCCGTTCGAGAGAACGCCCGTCCACACATAGCGGACCCCAGTCTCCACTTTGTTGACGTTCTGGCCTCCTTTCCCGCCGGAGTGAAACCGTTGCAACTCAAGCTCGCCGTTCGTCAGATCCACCTCGATATCGTCGTCGATTTCGGGGTAGACGAACACGCTGGCGAACGAGGTGTGCCGCCGGCCGGACGAGTCGAAGGGCGAGATGCGCACGAGGCGGTGGACGCCGCTCTCGGCCTTGAGGTAGCCGTAGGCCAGGTTGCCTTCGATGCGCAGCGTGGCGCTCTTGATGCCCGCGCCTTCGCCCTCCTGCCGTTCGAGGAGCGCCACCTTCCAGCCCTGCTGCTCGCCGTAGCGCGTGTACATCCGCAGGAGCATCTCGGCCCAGTCCTGCGCCTCGGTGCCGCCAGCGCCGGGGTTGATGGTGACAATGGCGTCGCGGTGATCGTCCTCGCCCGAGAGCATCGCACGTAGTTCGAGCGCCTCCACCTCACGTGTCAGCAGTCTCTCCTCTTTCTCGATTTCGCCCGCGAGATCTGCGTCGTCTTCCTCGGCTTGCAGTTCCTGCAGGGTCAGGATGTCGTCGCGGCGGCGGGCCAGCGACTCGTAAACTTCCACCCAACTCTTCTGGCTCGATACTTCTTTTTCAGTTTCCTGGGCAGCCTCGGGGTCGTTCCAGAAGGACGGATCGAGGCGTAGCTGCTCCAGATCGGCCAGCCGCGCTTTCCGGCCGTCGATGTCGAGATAGGTTCCGAGCGCATCTACGCGCTGCAAGAGGTCGTCCATGTCGGATGGGAGAAAAGATGGGCGGGAAGATAGCGCGGGGGGGTAAGTCGACACCGCCCAACGGCAGTTCATCATTCGCCCCTCCTAAACGGCAGAATTCCGGAAACACGGAGTCCAATCCCTAAACCGCCACCTTGTCCAGATATCGAGATGATGGGATCCAAAACAAATAGCCCTGTTCGCGGGGAACCAGCAGCAATGCCCATAGACAATGATGCCCCTGTAACAGGCGAGCCCTCATAGTTCTCCAGCCCTACACCAATGGCGACGCTGAGCTCCGGCGCTATGGTGATTCCTTCCGAGGCGAACACTTGTTGGGAGCCGGTCAGCTGAACACCGCCAATTAGTGCGCTGTCGTCCCCATCGCTGATCGACTCAATAAATGGCCCCACCGCCATCGATTCCCTCCGCTCCTCTGTCGGGCGAACCAGATATCCAAGAACGTATCCGCCGTAGGAGGTCAGGTTATCGTCCTCAGTATCGCCGCTGATTGTTGTCCGTTGCATTCCCACCTCGAAACCGTCAGAGAAAATGCTGGCCGCAAATCCTAAGGCGCGATGGTTATCGACGGCAGAGAACGCAACGCCAACCTGGAATCCCGGACGATCTGAGATGAACCTGCCTTGTGCATTCGGTCCGATGCATAGTGCAAGCTAAACGACGAGAACGAGGGGCGCTATCACGGGTCTGGGCACGGGCCTTTCTCGACTGAGGTTGAATTGATTTGGAGAGGTCAAGATAGCGCCGTTTGTTTCGGTTCGGAGACACCTCAACGCCCAATCTGCGTCCCGCTCGCCCGGCCGCGAATTTGCTGAAGAGCCGCCTGGAGTGCATCTTTCACTTCGTCATCGCTTTCCAGTTCGAGTTGCTCTTCGAGCTGCTCGATGTCAGCATCGACGCCGAGAAGGCCGAAACCCTCCGCCGCATGTAATCGCACGGGTTGAAGCCTGTCCGCCAGATGGTCCCGGAGGGCCTCCCTGGCCGGGCCGCGCAGCCCGACGTGGTTGAGCGCCAATGGGGCAATGGTATCCACCGCTGCTACGCGCACATCATCCGGGTTATCGAGATCGGCGCGAGCGATGACGTACATCCCACCTTCCTCGGCATCGAGTGTTGCAACGGCCTGAATCAGCGCCTGCTCGACCGTGCCCGCCCACGACGTAAGCTCGAACAGGCTTTCCGCTTGATAAGCCTCGAACGCGCTGCCGGGGAAGCGCTCGGCAAGCAAACCGACGGCCTCCGCAACGACGCGGTACGAAGAGTCGGCGAGCGCACTGCGCAGAACGGGCTCCAACAAACCGTCGCTCTCAGTGCCCCCAAGTACATTTATCGCCGCCAGGCGAACTTCGGGGTCCTCATCCCGCGCCGTTTGAACGAGGGCCTCGGCCACACCGGGCGAGCGCAGGTAGGTCTCCAATGATTCTGCAGCCAGACGGCGAACCAGAGGATGCGTATCGCGCAGCGCACGGACCAGTGCCTCACGAACGACCGGGCTATCGGCGCGTGCGGCGAGCGCTTCAATCGCATCGTAGCGGCCTGCCATCTCGTCGTCAGCGACGGCCATCTTCACCAACTCCTCTACCGGCATCGTCAGCGTGATGTCAGCGAGAATCCAGTTGCCTTCGTCGAAACGAACGAACGTGGGCTGCTCGGGCACGGTAAAGCGGAAGGTCGTGTCCGCCGAAACCACGCGCAGCCGATGAAGCTCTCGGGGCGCATCCGCGTAGTTCAATTCCACATTGACGTCGAAGGCAAAGATGGGCTCCTCGGAGCGGCTCTGCGTTTGGATCACCTGTACCGTGTAGAGGTCTGACCCCGGGAAGTAAGCCTGCTCCACGTCGAGTGTCGGGTGGCCGGGGTTGTAGAACCACTGGCTGAAGAACCTCCGCAGGCTGCGGCCCGATACCGCTTCCATCGCGTCGCGGAGGTCATCGACCTCCACCGGCTGCCCCGCGTTACCGGTCAGGAACTTGTGGAGGCCGCGACGCCACGTTTCGTCGCCGAGCTCAAAGCGCAACTGGTTGAGCACCTGCCCGCCCTTCTGGTAGGTGTGGCGGTCGAACATCTGGCCTTCCTGCGCATAGCCATACCACACGATGGGCCTGCGGAGGCTCTCGGCCTGCTCGAAGTAGCGGATGCGGTCCTCGATGCCGTGCGCCTGCGCCTCGTCTCGGCCAAAGGCAGCCTCGAGGTAGATCTCCTCCATGTAGGAGGCAAAGCTCTCGTTGATGGCAAGGTTGGCCCAGTCCTTCGCCGTCGTGAAATCTCCAAACCACTGGTGTGCCAGTTCGTGGGCTATGAGGTCGCGCGCGTTGTAGTCGAGGTAGCCTCGTTCGTCGGTCTGAACACGCTCGGTCAGGACGGTGAGCGTAGTGTTTTCCATCCCGCCCGCCGTGAAATCGCGCACAACGGCCTGCTTGTAGTTCGGCCACGGATAGCGGACACCAGTTTCCTCTTCGTACACGCGGATCATATCCGGCGTTTCTCCGAAGATGCGCAGCGCATCGTCGGCGTATTCGGGCTCCACGATGTAGAGAAGCGGCACCGTCGTACTGTCATCGCGTATGTACTCATCTTCCACGGCCGCGAAGTCACCAATCACAAACGCCGCCAGGTACGAGGAAGTGGGGTACGTATCCAGCACCCACCGATCCCGCCTCAGGCCCGGCCCGGCTGGAGCCGACTCCACCATCTCGCCATTCCCGAACGTCCTCATGTTATCGGGCACGGTCAGGGCGATGTCGAAGGTCTGCTTGTCGTCGGGGTAATCCCACGTGGGAAACCAGCGCTGGTTGTCCTCGGTCTGGCCCTGCGTCCAGATTTGGGTTGGGCGGTGCGGATCGGTTCCTTCCGGGTCGATGAAGTACAACCCGAATCCCGAAAACGAGAGGCCGCTCTGGCCACTGGTTTCCATCGGATGAGCCGTGTAGGAGATGCGAACACGGAGCGACTCATCGAATCTCAACGGCCGGGACGGGGTGATGGTGAGGTGCAGCCCATCATATGCGTAGGTGACCGGAAGAGCGCCTCTGCCTGTTTCCAACAATGATTCGACGCGGTGAATCTCCATCCCCACTGCGTGCAGGTAAAAGGACTCCAGGCCGTCGCTGAGGCTTATAATGCGCACTTCGGCTGTTCCGTGGACGGTCCGCTCCGCAAAATCGAACGACAGATCCAGCACAGTCGAGATCACGTCTACCGAGCGCTGCGGGGAAACGTCAGGCGTGGACCTCTCCGGCCGGATGTACGTCACGCGGGCGCGCCGCACCTCAATCTCCAGCGAGTCGCTCAGAACATCGGGCGGGCGGTCGACCTCGGTGACCTCGTACACGCGGCGCGTTGGAGAGCAGGCGGCGAGGAGAATGAGCGGGATGACTAAAACGAAGCGATTCACAGGCACGGTAGTCAAGGTGCGAAAACTAGAAATAATAGGAAACGAATATTCGGGGTATGCCAATTCCGAAGCGTGTACGGCTTCCTGAAACTTGTTCGTCAGGCGAATCCGGCAGCATGATAGTGGCACGGCTGTGATTCATCTCAATGCCAACAGAACGCACAACCGACAATGCCGAGAAAATGCGAACTTCGAGCCCGAAATCCACATCGGCGCCGAGTTCCGTTGAGCTTGCATGGTCTCTAAAGAACATCTCGTCTTGGCTTGGGCATCCAATGATGGTACATCCGAGTTAGATGTCGCGGCCCGAAGATGAGTGTGCAACCGACCCACCCAAAGCGACAAACGAAGAGGCTATACCGCGCTGCATGAAGTGCCATTCGCCTCGAAGGGCGATTCTGCCTGCGTTCCCAACTCCGAGTGCATTATAGCGCCAACGGTAGGGAGCGCGAACAACGCTCTCGGCAGGGAGCGAGGTCGTGCTTACTTCAGCATTGATGGCAACCTTGTTGGAAACCCAGTAGCGCGCACCGATAACTAGGCGAAGGTCGCGCCGCCCTAGGCGCTGCGAACCAAACTCCGACGGCAAAGCGAATCCCGCACCAAGTCCAAATGTCTGCACACGCGACGGCGCACGGTCTGTCACATCCAATGATTGACCAGGCTGAGCGTATGCAGAATGACAGAGAACCGCACCTGTCGCGAGCAGAAAGAGAATGACTATTCGATGCAGCAAAGCCCGCCGGGATGAGTTGAGTTTGAGACTGCAAACGTACGCACCACGCTATCGATTGCATCACAAAGAATCGTGAACTGGATGGCAACAGCGCCGAACCGTTGCCGTCAGCCCTCGGCCAGCGCCCGCTGAACGTCTCTCTATCTGTAAAAGAATGATACTGCGTTCGCTATGGGAGTTCCTGAGGCTGAAGCGCATCAGCCTCCCGCCCGTACACGCTCCGCAAATCGAGTAATCCGCTGCACAGCCTCTGTCACGTTCTCCAGCGAGTTGGCGTACGAGCAGCGGAGGTAGCCCGCGCCGCTTGGGCCGAAGGCGTCGCCCGGCACGCAGGCCACGTGCTCTTCTTCGAGGAGTCGCTGGGCGAAGTCCTCCGAGGAAAGCCCGGTTGATGTGATATCCGGGAAGGCGTAGAACGCGCCTTCCGGCTCGAAGGTCGGCAGGCCGCCGGCGTTCAACCCGTCCACGATCACACGGCGGCGGGCGTCGTAGGCCTGCCGCATCCGCTCCACATCCTCCTGCGCCTCCCTGATTCCCGCCAGCGCTCCCCACTGCCCCATAGTCGGGGCGCTCATCACCACGTACTGGTGGGCCTTGTATATCTGATCCATGATCGGCTTCGGCGCGCACGCGAACCCGATCCGCCAGCCCGTCATCGCGTAGCCTTTTGAGAAACCGTTGAGCATGATGGTGCGATCCCACAGTCCGTCGATACTCGGGATGCAGGTGTGGCCCGCGTTGTAGGCCTCGCCGTACACCAGCCGGTCGTAGATCTCATCCGAGAGCACGAACAGGTCGTGTTTCAGAACGACCTCGGCAATCTCCTCCAGCGTTTCGCGGCGCAGCACCGCGCCCGTCGGGTTGTTGGGGTAGCCAAGAAAAAGGAGTTTCGTTTTACCGGTGATGCGGGCTTCGATGTCCTCCGCCGTCACCTGGAAGTCGTTCTCAGCGCGTGTGGGCACCCAGACCACCTTCCCTCCGGCAAACTGTGCGAGGGGTCCGTAGCTCACAAAACACGGCTCGGGGATGAGCACCTCGTCGCCCGGATCGACGAGGGCGATCATGGCAATCATCATCGCCTCGCTTGCGCCGACGGTCACGATGATCTCGTCGGCCGGGTTGTAGTCCACGCCATAGAGGCGGCTCATCTCGCCGGCGATGGCTTCGCGCAATTCGATGAGGCCGAGATTGGCGGTGTAGCCCGTCTTGCCGGCCTCCAGCGAAGCCACAGCCGCATCAATGATTGGGCGGGGGCTCACAAAGTCAGGCTCGCCGATGCCGAGCGAGATCACATCCTCCATCGTAGCGGCAATCTCAAAGAAGCGGCGGATGCCCGATGGCGGTACAGACAGGATGCGCTCCGAAAGGCGCTCAGCGAGGCGCTCGGCCGTGGATGTGGCGGTTTCCATGAATGCTGAGTTCGGAATGTTGAAGGCTGACTAAGGTGCGAACCGGCGTAGTAAGTTACGGGACAGTATTACGTAGTTCGTATTACGTAGTTCGTATTGCGCATCAGTGACGTTACCAAGCTCCGAGATTCGCAAATACGGAATACGCACTACGCATTACGTGTAGCAACACCATCAACTCAAGCCTTCCAAGGCCAAGAATAGC
>JADFLK010000140.1 GCA_022564455.1 Bacteroidota bacterium | reverse complement strand
GCATCACCCAATCCCTCCTCACCGAGTTTGACCAGGAAATGGCCAAGACCCGCTCCATTCTGGAGATCGTGCCTACCGAACGAAACGACTGGCAGCCCCACGAGAAGTCCATGACCATCGAGCGACTGGCGCTGCATCTAGCCGATCTCCCCTCATGGGCAGGCATGACGCTCAACGTAGATGAGTTCGACATGAATCCGCCCGGTGAAGATCCGCCGCCGCCTCGCACCATGACCACCACCGAGGCGCTATTGGCCGACTTCGACAAGAACGTCACCGAAGCCCGCGAGGTCATAGCCAATACATCCGACGAAACGATAATGGGCAACTGGACGCTCCTGAACGGCGGTGTGGAAATGTTCACGGCGCCGAAGGTCGGCGTGCTTCGCAACTTCGTGATGAACCACATCATCCACCACCGCGCCCAGCTCGGCGTATATTTGCGGCTGAACGACGTACCACTACCCATGATTTACGGCCCAACAGCGGATGCGGAGTGGGAAGGATGAGCGAACCAAAACTCGTAAACCTTCCTGCGTTCGAAGTAGCCGGGCTTCCCGTCCGGACGACCAATGCCGAGGAGTCTGGCCAGGGGACGACCAAGATTGGCGCGCACTGGCAGCGGTTCTTTGCAGAAGGCCATCACGAACGAATTCCGAAAACCGCCGATAAGTTGCTCGGTGTATACACGGACTACGAAAGCAACAACATGGGTGCGTTTTCGCTGATCACCGGCTTTGAAGTTTTGTCGGTGGAAGACCTGCCTGACGGAATTGTGGGCGTTCAGATTCCCGAACAGGATTACCTCGTCTTCCACGCCGAAGGCGAGATGCCTACGATCGTCATCGAGACGTGGGGACGCGTCATGGCGTATTTCGAGGCGAACAAAGAGTACGAGCACGCCTACACGGCCGACTTCGAGCTGTACCCCAACGAGAACGAAGTGGACATCCACATCGCAGTACGTGCGAAGAACTAGGAACCTGGTGGAGGGAGCCGTCTCGGCCGCTTGCGCATGGGACTGATGGAACTCGTTGAACACGCATTCAACTGCCCTTATTGTGGCGCGCCCATCTCGGTCCTCCTCGACCCATCGGTACCTGTACAATCCTACGTGGAGGATTGCGAGGTCTGCTGCAATCCGATGCAGGTGGCGTACACCTTCGAGAACAATGACCTCGCGGTGTTTGAAGCGCGGTCTATCGAGCAGTGAGCGATAGGTGACCGCCTGATCAGTGCGTGTACAAGCCCGAAACGAAGCGTTTGAGGTCATCCGCGCGTTCACGGGTACCCTCCAACTTTTTTTTGGCTTGGAGGTTATGTCGGTGGGTCCGGCAGTGTCTATAGAGGGGCACACCAACCAACACCGTCATGAGTACGCCCGAAACCCCCCGCACATTCGACGCCCGCCCGGATTCAGCCGACTTCCGCGACCGCCTCTACGTCCCGTCGCTCATCGAAGTCCGGCCGGAAATACGACTCGCCGCCTACCAGAGCTACGAGATTCCGGTACTCGACCAGGGCAAGGAAGGTGCATGCACGGGCTTCGCCCTCGCTACGATTGCGCACTACCTCCTGCGGCGGCGCATCGGCGAAAAAGCGGTTCCACTCACTACCGACCAACACGTTAGTCCTCACATGCTCTACGAGATGGCGAAGCGTTACGACGAGTGGCCCGGTGATGAATACGAGGGGTCGAGCGCACGCGGCGCCATGAAGGCGTGGCACAAGCATGGCGCCTGTCAATCCAAACTCTGGGCCGGCCCCACGCAGGGACAACCGTACAATCGCCGTCTAACTGCCGATCGCGCCACGGACGCTGCCACCCGCCCTCTCGGCGCCTATTACCGCGTCAATCATAAAGATCTGGTCGCGATGCATAGTGCGCTCACGGAAGTGGGCATTCTCTATGCCACCGCTGGTGTGCACCAGGGGTGGACCACGCCGACCTCGGACGGCACGATCACGTACAACGAGCACAAGCAAGAACTCGGTGGCCACGCCTTTGCCATTGTGGCCTACGACGCCGAAGGATTCTGGATCCAGAACTCGTGGGGTGAAGACTGGGGCGTCGAGGGCTTCGGCCGCGTCAGCTACGACGACTGGCTGCTCCACGGCACCGACGTGTGGGTTGCCCGACTAGGTGCGCCCGTTGCACTACATCGGCCCGATGCAGCGGCCATAAGCGCCTCTGCTGTGGCGCGAAAACCTGCTGTGTACGCCTACCACATCCTCCGCCCCCACATCATCTCCATTGGCAATGAAGGGCGCCTGAGTCCCAACGGCACATACGGCACCGACGCGGAAGACGTATGCGAACGCTTCGCCACCGAGATCCCAAAGGCCATGAAGGACTGGAAGCGAAAACGGCTCCTCCTCTACGCCCACGGTGGTCTTGTACCCGAGAAGGCCGCTGTGCAACGCGTGGCGGACTACCGCGAGGCCTTCCTCACAAAAGAAGTCTTCCCTCTCGCCTTCGTCTGGAAAACGGATTTCTGGACGACGCTCCAGAACATGCTCCAGGACGCGTTCCGCCGCCGCCGCGCCGAAGGCTTTCTCGACAGCGCCAAAGACTTCATGCTCGACCGTCTCGACGATGCGCTCGAACCCCTCGCACGCTCGCTAACCGGCAAGGCGTCATGGGATGAGATGAAGGAAAATGCCTTGGCGGCATCGAAGCGTCGGTACGGAAAGGATGGCGGCGCCCTGCTGGCCCTCAACCAAATACTCGATCCAAATCAGGAAAACGCCGGCTTCTACGACGACGTTGAGATTCACATCGTAGGCCACAGCGCTGGCAGCATCTTTATGGCCCCGGTTGTGCAGCACCTTGCCGATGCCGGACGAACCATCGCATCATGCACCCTTTGGGCACCCGCATGCACCATGGATCTCTTTCGCAAGATGTACGTGCCGGCGATTGAAAGTGGCCACATTGACCGTTTTACCCTTTTCACGCTCACCGATAAAGCCGAGCAAGACGACCACTGCGCCCACATCTACAACAAGTCGCTGCTCTACCTCGTCTCACATGCGTTCGAAAAACGGCCTCGGATTCCCCTCTTCCGCGACGGCGAGCCGATCTTGGGGATGGCAAAGTGGATCCAGGACGCTATTAAGGAGGACGAACGGATTGAGGCGCTCTTCAAGCAAAAATCCGTGCAATGGGTCCAGGCGCCGAACCACTTCAAGGAAGGCTCCCCTTCGGCTTCCAGAGCCAACAGCCACGGCGGCTTCGACGACGATGCCTACACGCTCAAGGCCACTCTCGCACGCGTACTCGCACAGGGCGAAGCTAGAGGCAACTTCGTACTTCAACGGTCTTCAGGGGGTTTACGCGACCAGCGTCACCAACTCGATCTGGCCCATGCACCTCAATTGATGTAGGCTCCCGAAACAAACCGTTCGAGGTCTTCCACGCGGCCCTGAGCCTCTTCGGAAAGCAAACGCACGCAGTCGCCGATGGAGATGATGCCGGCCAGTTTGCCGTCGCGGAGCACGGGGAGGTGCCGGATCTTGTGCTTCGTCATGAGCTTCATGCATTGCTCCACCGTTGTCTCCGGGGAAACCGTGATCAGTTCCGTCGTCATCACTTCGCTAACCGGGCAGGTTATTGATGTGCGCCCCTGCAGCACGATGCGCCGCAGGTAGTCGCGCTCGGTGAAGATGCCCCGGATCTCGTCGCTCTCTACCACGATGATGGAGCCAACGTTCTGCTCCACCATCCGCGCAATGGTGGCGAAGACCTTGGCTTCGGGGTCAATCGTGACGACCCAGTCGCCTTTCTGTTTGAGGAGTACGGAAATGGGTGTGTTCATGGCGGCCTCGGGTGGGTTTATTGAAGGTTGTATGAACGAAGGGCGGAAAAGGTCCATACGCCTTGCATTATCACATCATCAGCCTGTCCAATTCCAAGCGCATTACCGTAAAGCGTGTTCATCACAGCGATAAATTACGACCACCAAGCCTCATTGCAGTAGTAATTAGGCCTATCACACGGAACCATGACGTACTTCGAACTAGAAAGAGAGATCGCATGGCACTTCAGCTACAAACTCGACCTCGCGGAGAGACTGGAAGTGACTCTTGCGTCCGACTTCAAGAATGCAAGAGATGAGTACGAACAACTATCCGATGGATACGACCGAACGATCATAGACGCGGCGTACGATGACGGATACACAACAAAGAAAGATTTTGATAGGCTTTGGATTGAAGACCCCGAGAGAGCTCAGAGTGTTCAACTACAGATGTCGAAAGAGATCGCTTTGATCTCACCTAAAATGAGGATGCACCAAACTGGAATAGCATCTCCCCACTATCACATGGGCGGCGATTCTCGTGATCACCCTCTCACACCTTGAGAGTAGCCTTAAGCGCATTTGTAATCATCATGTCGAAGCCAAAGATGATTCAGCCTAGCTGGCTAGGACGACTACGTATCTGGCGGACTATGAAAAGTACCTGAGTGAGCACACGAGATTCTGCTTCTCGTCGTCTAGTCGATGGAAAGACATTCGCTTTCACTTCGAGGTTCGAAATCAACTCGTCCACAGTGGAGGGTTTCTCGATGGACTTACACGATCAGACTCGATTCGCAAGTATTCAGATGTAAACGCTGAAGAATTATACATAAATAGTAAATGCGTTGTTTCGATTAAGCCTAAATATGTAAAGCGAATAATAGAGCAATCTTGGGATTTCATTTTAGAATTGCCCGGAAAACCATAACCATGAGAGGCTACCAAGTCAGATTTGAGTTCTCAACCTAAACCGAGATTCACCCCTCCCCTTCCGGCAGCGTCACCACAAGCGTAGCCCCCTCGCCTTCTTTGCTGATGGCGGCCATGGAACCTCCGTGGCCCTGGGTCACGATGTCGTAGGCGAGGGAGAGGCCGAGGCCGGTACCCTCGCCCGTCGGTTTAGTGGTGAAGAACGGCTCGAAGATGCGCGTGCAGTTCTCGGCCGGGATGCCGAAGCCGTTGTCGGTGATCCGCACCTGCACCATCCCCGGAAGACGCTTCGTTTTGATCTCGATGGTGGGCTCGAAACCGTTCTCCTCCAGCTTCGCACGGCCAAACATGGAGTACCGTGCGTTGTCGAGCACGTTGACGAACACACGCTGCATGGACTGCGCCGTCATCTCGATGGCCTCAATCTTCGGGTCGGAGTCCCAGTGGATGGTGATGCCTTCGCCTCCATCCGTATCACCAAACGTGGCCACAGCAGCCTGTTTGAGGAGTTCGTGGATATCTGTGGGACGGCGTGAGCCCCCGGTATGCCGCAGGTGGCCGAGCATACTCTTTACGATGCCGTCGGCTCGGCGGGCGTTTTCGATGACGCGGGCAATGTTCTCCGAGATCGTCTCGAAGTCGTCGCTAAACATCGCAATCACGTCCTCAGGGAGATCGCTCCGGCGCTCCTCAAGCACGCCTTCCATATCGGTGATCAACTCCCCGTTCAACTCCGCAAAGTTGACGACGAAGTTGAGCGGGTTCTTGATCTCGTGCGCGATCCCCGACGTAACGCGCCCCAGCGACGCCAGCTTCTCGCTCTGCACCAGCCGGTTCTGCGTTTTCTTGAGCTCGGCGAGGAGATTCTCCAACTGCTCGTTCTTCTCACGCAGTTCTACATTTTGCAGCCGCTCGATTTCGGCCTCCTGCTGGGCTCGTTCGGCCTCGTGGCAAACCTGAAGGGACTGAACCCGGCCCGTAACCTGCGAGCCCAGCACCTCCTCGTGTATTTCGTGATAGCGGCGGTAGTGCTCCAGCGCCTTTGCAGGGTCGCCGGCCGCTTCGCACGCCGCTGCAAGTACGAGATGGACCTCAAAGAGCTTGGGCCGAAGCTCCAACTCCTCGGCGATCTCACGGGCCGCGTGCAGCGACTCAAAAGCTTCCTCCCCGCGCCCCAGTCGGACCAGCGTGCGCCCACGCTCGATCAAGGTGGTACTCTCCGCCTGGCGGTTTTTTATACGCCGCCGTAGCTCGAGCGCCTTGTCGTGAAACTCGAGCGCCAACTCGAAGTCGTCGCGTATAAAGGCAACCAGCCCGAGGTCGTGGTAGGCGCGGCTCTCGCCCAGTTGGTCATCCCCCTCCTGAAAAAGCTGAAGGCTGATCTCGTGGTGGCCTTCGGCTTCCTCGTGGCGCCCCATCGTGCGCAGCACGGTACCGACACCGCTGTGGGCGCGGGCCTGTCCTGTAACATGCCCAAGC
>JADFLK010000139.1 GCA_022564455.1 Bacteroidota bacterium | reverse complement strand
ACAGGAAGTTGAACAGAAGCGCCTTCTTCGGGCTATATCCGCCATAAACAAGCACGCCGAAGTCGCCGATCTCCTGTGGAATTTCGTGAAGCATCACGGCGAGGGTCGTAACGATACCGGCCGGAATCGACACCAGGTACGCCGCCGCAACAATCATCCCGTCAACCAGGTTGTGGACGGCATCGCCGATGAGGTTCATGGTTGCAAACGGAGCCACCTCTTGGTGATGGCCCTGATGGTGCCCGTTCCCACCATCCACCTCCTCGGGCGTACCGTGGTGGTGCCGCCAGTGCAGGAACTTCTCTAATACAAAAAAGCCGAATACACCCGCCAGAACGAGGGCGCCGATCAACGCGCCGTCCTCCAACTGCTCGTAGGCTCTCGGGATCAGATGGAGCAACGCCCCACTCAGCATGGCGCCCACGGCGAACGAGACGAGCAGAAACATCACGCGCTCCAGCCGCGCTCGGCCGAGCGATAGCGTGAAGGCTCCCGCGAGCGACACGAGGCTCACGAGCAGCACACTCCCAATGGCAAGTACCCCGGCGGACATCGACAACTCTGGTTAGAAGGTGTTTAAGTGCGGCGGTGCTACGAGCGGTGATATCTCCGGTTCACCCTTGCACGGATTCCATCTCGCCGGGTGGCGCAACCGGGTATTCGGCCTCAAAAAATCCGTTCGCCATCTCGGTGAGCCGGCGTTTCAGCATGCGCTTTTTGAGGGGCGAGAGATGGTCCAGAAAAAGCACGCCGTTGAGGTGGTCCAATTCGTGCTGAAAGACACGTGCGAGGATGTCGTCGGCATCCAGTTCGTGCTCGTTGAACTGTCTGTCCAAAAAGCGAATCCGCACGCAATCCGGTCGCGCAACCCATTCTGTGATGCCCGGAATCGACAGGCAGCCTTCCTCAAACTCCATCGCCGTGCTCTCATCGGCCTCAAGGATTTCCGGGTTGAGGAGTGCGATCGGCTCTTGCGCATAAAACGGAACCACTCCTTCGTTGGCCTCGGCCAGTTCCTCGGCCGCGCCGGTGAGGTCCACCACGAACAGCCGCTCCGTTCTCCCCACCTGCGGCGCTGCGAGCCCCACGCCCGTAGCATGGCGCACCGTCTCAATCATGTCGTCTATGAGGCGCTGCAACTCCGGCGAATCCTCTTCCACGGGCACTGTCATCTCCCGAAGAATTGGCTGGCCGTATGTGTAAATGGGCAGAATCATGAGAAAGGGTAAAGGGAGAATTGAAAAGGGTGAAGGAGGGTGGCCACATCACACGTTTCACTTCTCACTTTTCACGTCATCAAGGTAGTCCTGAAGGATAAGCACGGCGGCGGCGGCGTCGAGGCGGCCTTTCTGGCGGCGCGCCTTTTTCCTTACGCCGGCGACAACGAGAGCTTCAGCGGCTCGGCGCGAGGTGTGGCGCTCATCGTGCCGAACAACTTTGACGTCGCGCAGTGTGTTCTTCAAGCGTCCGAAGTACGGCTCTACCCGTCGTGTGGCCTTGCCCTCTTCCCCATTCTCCGTCAGCGGCCATCCCACCACGACGGTTTCGATGCCTTCCGCTGCGTGCAGTTCTACAAGATGCGCCAGGGCGTCGTCGGGCGAGAAGGCGCCGATGGGTTGCGCGAACATCCGCAACGGGTCGGTCATGGCTAGGCCTACTCGCCTGGCGCCGTAGTCCACGGCGGCTATGCGCAGGAGCGGTTTGTTCATACTGGTAGATACAACGAGGCCGGGCTGCGGAAGCAACCCGGCCTCGAAGACGACTCGAAGGCCTTACGGAGCCCGCCGATGCTCAGTTTCCGTTGGCGCGGCTGCCGACGAGCGCCGCCAGCTCGGCAGGCGTAAAGTCTGCGTCGGCGCTGCCTTCGGGAATGCTGTAACCAAGCTCGGCGAGCGGCTTCTGCAGAGCTTCCTTCATCAGTTTGCTCGGCTTGAAGTGCGTCTTGCGCCGGCTCGGGATGAAGACCGTCTCATTCGTCTTCGGGTTGCGCGCCTTCGGCTTGGCCTTCGTCTTCTTAACCTCAAAGACACCAAAGTCACGGAGCTCTATGCGGACCTCAGGGTCGGCCTCGATCATTAGCTCGCGGATGGCATCAATTACAGCGCTCACCCAGGGTTCGCTCTTGTAAATGGGGCGGCCACGAAGCTTTGCAACGCGGCGGGCAACATCCTTTTTTGTCAGCGTAGGTACACGCGTCTTAATCATGATTGCTATGGTCCAGTGTGGTGGGAGAAGAGGCGGATGACGTGGCTTCGGTCGATGAATTGAGCATCCTCACGCCGCCGCCGTCGGGAGCGAAGATAGACACGCAGACCTCAGCTTTTATTGAAGTTTGGCCCAGTACCAAGCTGTGTTCCGCGTATTCGCAACGTTCCTTCACTTTTCCTTCTCGCTTGGGCGTCCAACTCGCCGATACCGGCCGAAACTCACTCTTCAAACCGGTAAACCCCGTAAATCCCATCGAGCCGGGCCAGCCGTTGCATGATCCGGCGAAGCTGTTTGAGGTCGCTCACGAAGATCACCACCGTGCCTTCAAAGAGTCCGTCTTCACTCTCGACCGATATCGAGCGGATGTTTGTTTTGAGGTTCTTTGAGATGACCGTCGTGATGTCGCTCACGATGCCCACCCGGTCTTCGCCCACAATGCGAAGCGCGGCCACGAACTGGACGTCTTTTTGGCGGCTCCATTCTACCGGGATGATGCGCTCGGCATGGTCCAGCAGAAGATTCGACGCATTGCGGCACGTGACGCGGTGGATGTTGAGCGCTCCGGTTTTCGAGACGTACCCGAACACGTCGTCGCCGGGGATGGGGTTGCAGCACGGCGCGTACTTCACCGCCATATCGGTATGCCGCTCGCCATCGATAATGAGGGCTGTTTTCCCGATCTCCTGCGCGTCGGCGGCGAACTGTTCAATCTCCAGCCGCGCCGCCGAATCGTCGGTTTCCCCATCCTCGGGGGCGCCGCGCCCGGCTCCCTTCTTGATGAACTTCACGAAATCATCGGCATCGTACAGCCCAGAACCGATCTCGAAGAACAACTGCCGGCTGGTAGGAAACTTGAGCCGCGACGACGCATGGTTGATGAGTTGCTCGTCCACCTCAATTTTTGCCCGGCGCATCTTCCGCTCCAGCGTCTCCCGCCCCGCATCAACCGCCTTCCGGCGCTTCTCATTAATCCAGTGCCGGATGCGGCTTCGGGCCTTGGGCGTCACCACAAACTTGATCCAGTCGGGGTTCGGCGCCTGTTTCTTGGAGGTCAGAATCTCCACCTGATCGCCCGACGTGAGCACGTAGGACAACGGAACCATCTTGTTGTTTGCCTTCGCCCCAATGCAGTTGAACCCCACCTGCGTATGGATCTGAAAGGCGAAGTCTACCGGTGTAGCCCCATGCGGCAGGGTCATCAAATCCCCTTGCGGCGTGAAGACGTAAATCTCCTCGTCGTAGAGATTCAGATGAAACTCTTTAACAAACTCGTCAGCGTCGTCCGTCCGCGGGTTTTCGAGAAGGTCGCGCACCCACTCGTACATCGCATCGACGCGCGCATCCCGGCCTGAGGTATCTGCTGCGGGCGCACCATCACCGGAAGAACGGCCCGCTTCGTCCTTGTACTTCCAATGCGCCGCTACGCCACGCTCGGCAATCTCATGCATCTCTGCCGTGCGGATCTGGATCTCCACCGGCTTGCCCTCCGGGCCAATTACGGTCGTGTGCAGGCTCTGGTAGCCGTTCGATTTGGCAACTGAAATAAAGTCCCGGAAGCGCTCCGGCAACGGCTGGTACAGGTCCGTCAGAACAGAGTAGACGCGCCAGCAGTCCTCCCTGCCCTTCTTGCCTTCGCTATGCAGGATGACACGAATGGCGAACAGGTCGTAAATCTCATCGAGTTCCTTCTCCTGCTTCCGCATCTTTCGGTAAATGGAGTAGATGCTCTTCGGGCGCCCGTATATCTCGAACTCAAACCCTGCCTTCTCAAGCTCTTTGCGGATCGGGTTGATGAAGCCTTCAATGAACCGCTCGCGCTGCCGCCGTTTGGTCTTCAGCCCGTCCGCGATGGCTTTATAGGCCTCGGGCTCCATGTATTTCAGGCTCAGATCTTCCAGCTCGCTCTTCACCTCGTGGAGGCCGAACCGATGTGCAAGCGGGGCGAAGAGATCGAGGGTCTCGGCTGCCTTTTTAAGCTGTCTGTCGTGCGGCAGCGAACCCAGCGTCCGCATGTTGTGGAGGCGGTCGGCAAACTTGACGAGGATTACGCGTATGTCGCTCGCCATACTCAGCATCAGCTTCCGCACGTTTTCTGCGCGCCCCAGCGCCCTGCTCGAAAAGACGTGGTCGATCTTCGTGACGCCGTCCGTGATGTTGGCCACCTCCGGCCCAAACTCCGCTTTGATGAGGTCGAGTGAAAGGTCGGTATCCTCTACAGTGTCATGGAGAAGCGCCGCCACGACGGTCGTGTCGTCGAATCGGATGTCGCGTGCGGCGATGATGGCTACTTCCAGCGGGTGCGAAATGTACAACTCCCCAGAGGCTCGCCGGTCATCCCGATGCGCCCAGTACGCCACCTGAAACGCACGCCGTATGCGCTTTTCATCGACTTTGGGCAGATTCTTCCGACAGTGCTCGATAAGCACGCCAAGCCGCCCCTCGTACTCCGAATGCACGCGGAGGTCGCGGAGTTGGTTGTTGAGATAAGCAGAAGCCTGAATCATCGGGACGGGATACAGCGGCTCCGGATGTTAACGAAAGCACTGACAAGTGTTCCTTATTCGCTTGCTCACCTACCGTTCTCAGCCAACCCGGTTGGCGAGTCACTTCGGCGGCAACGACTCCGCGTTGGCCGTCCCCTTTCCAACCCATGCTGCCAAATCGGCGTCGCTTTCGAAACCCTCCGGCGCCACATAGACCATCCCTTTCAGGGAACGCCCCGTAAAATCCATCTCGCGGGCATGAGGCTGTGCGAGCGACTTTTCGTACGCCTCCTTTCCAACGCGGACCATCAACTCGTCCTTTATGATACCGAAGCTCATTTGCCCTCGCACCATGAAACACAGGCCGCCGAACATCTTCTTCTCCACCACGTCGTCGCGGCCGGAAAGCATTTCGCGGATGCGCTGGGCAAGTCCTTCGTTGTAGGCCATGGGTCGGTGCTCGTGTTTCGGGATGCGTAACGTTGGACGATACGACAAGTCGTTCAGTCGGCCACAGAGGAAGGCCGTCCCAGCCAATCCGCGTACAACTCGGGCCGCCGGTCGCGGAGAAAAAGACGCTTCGCGTGCGAGCGCTCGACCTCAGAAAGATCCAGATCGGCGTACAGGACTTCCTCCGTGCCCGTCCCCGCACGCGCGATCACCTCGCCACCGGGGTTGCACACGAACGATTCACCCGCGAAGGTCAGCCGCTCTTCCGTACCCACCCGGTTGCAGAGTGCGGTGAACACACCGTTCTGGAATGCTGCAACACGCAGTTCGGCCTCGTAGAGGCCATCCGGCCACTCCCCTACGGTGCCCGCTTGGGGCACGACGATCACCTCCGCCCCCGCCAGCGCAAGCGCCCGCATGTACTCGGGGAAGTGCCGGTCGTAGCAGATGGCCACGCCGATTTTGCCTGCGGATGTCTGGTAGACCGGCGCGCCTTTGTCGCCGGGCGCATAGTAGCCCGCTTCGTGAAAACCCTCGTAGTCGGTGATATGGACCATCCGTGTGACACCCAGCAACGTGCCGTCCGCATTGATGACGGGGGAGGTATCGAAGGATTTCTTTCCCGCCCGCTCGAACAGGTTCAGTACGAGCACCACGCCCAACTCCTTTGCCAACGCCGAAAAGGCCCGGGTAGTTGGGCCGGGAATCGGCTCCGCCTTGGCGAGTGCTTCCGGCGTGGCATGGCGCTGGGGATAGAACGGCTCGAAGGCCAACTCGGCAAAGCAAACCACATCGGCGCCGTTCTCGGCTGCCTCGCGGACGGCCTCCTGTCCTTTTCGGCGATTGGCTTCGAGGTCTTCCGAAGCCTTCTGCTGGACGAGGGCAATGCGCATGAGGTCAGACCGCAATAGGGTGCCGCATCCGCTCATCAAAGGCGCGGGCGAAACGTTCTGCCGAGAGCTGGTCCATGCGGAAGTACAGCGCGGGCTCGATCAATTCCAACTCCATCAGGAGAAAGCCATTCTGGCGGTCGCGCACGAAGTCGGCGCGGGCGTAGAGCAGGTTGGGAAGATTGACGATGGT
>JADFLK010000138.1 GCA_022564455.1 Bacteroidota bacterium | reverse complement strand
CGGCATCCACCGGCATGACGTTCATCTGGATGCCACAACTGTTTGCAAAGATGGCGTTCGGGAAGCCTCTGGCCATATTGTTTTTCCTCGCTCTGGCATTTGCCGCGCTCTCGTCACTGATCTCGATGATCGAACTGGCGACGCGCAATCTGGTCGATCTTGGAATAAAGCGCCCACGGGCTGTCAGTTTGGTGGCCGGCGGCGGGTTCCTCCTTGGCGTGCCGAGCGCCCTCAACACAAACTTTCTGGCGAACCAGGACTTCGTCTGGGGTGTGGCGCTGATGCTCTCCGGGGCCTTCGTAGCGTTCGCCGTGATGAAGTACGGTGTCCAGCGGCTACGCAGCGAAGTGGCCACGCCGAGCGACTGGAAGATGCCCGGTGCGTGGAATGGTATGATTCGCTTCCTCATTCCGGTGCAGGCCATCGTACTGTTGGTCTGGTGGCTCTGGCAGGCAACGACCACCGACTTTGCCGCCCGCTGGTACGATCCCTTCGAGACCTACAGCGCCATGACGTGCCTCGTGCAGTGGGCGGTTGTGCTGGTTGCGCTTATAGCGTTGAACCGCTGGATGGCGCAGCGGACGATGCAGGAATCCTTGTACGAGGATTCGTGATGCAGAGGCCGGCTTTCAGCTTCATCGTCGTCGCGTTCCTGTTTGCAGGATGTGGGGGCAGCGGGATGGTTCCGGCGCCGGATGGTTTGTTGACCCGCGCCGAGCGCACGGACTTCCAGGAAACCTCTCGCCACGCCGATGTGATGGCGTTCATGGAAGCGGTGTCTGCCTCGCCTTCCATCCATCTCACCACGTTTGGGGAAACGGTTGAAGGGAGAGCCCTGCCGCTGGCTGTGTGGGGCGCTCCGGGTGCATCCGCGGAAGCCGTGCGGTCTACAGGGAAGACGCGCGTATTCGTCTTCGCAAACATCCACGCGGGAGAGGTTTGTGGGAAAGAGGCCGCTCAAATGCTCCTCCGCGACCTCTCGGAAGGCCGCAACGCTGCCTGGGCCGATTCCCTCGTCCTCCTCATCGCGCCCATCTACAACGCCGACGGCAACGAGCGCATCGCGTACGACAACCGGCCGATGCAACACGGGCCGGTAGGAGGGATGGGGCAGCGTCCGAATGCGCAGGGCCTCGACCTCAACCGCGACTTTATGAAGCTCGCCGCGCCGGAATCTCGCGCCCTCGTGCAGCTCTTTCGTGACTACGACCCGCACGTTGTCATCGATCTCCACACGACGAACGGAACGCGGCACGGTTACCATCTCACGTACGCGCCGCCGCTGAACCCGAACACGCCAGGTGAAATGGACGCAGAGTTGCGCGACCACTGGCTTCCCGCCGTTTCGGCGCGCATCGCCTACACGGATGGCTGGGCGACCTACCACTATGGCAATGTGCCGGGCGCTTTCGGTGAGCCTGTCACGGTACCGCGCGCGTGGTACTCGTTCGATGCTCGCCCGCGTTTTGGGACGAACTACGCGGGGCTCCGAAACCGTTTTGGCATTCTGAGTGAGGCCTACAGTTACGTCCCGTTCGAGGAACGAGTGCTAGTGACGAAGCGGTTTGTAGAGGAGGTTGTGGACTATGCCTATCAGAATGCAAGCCGTGTGCGGGCCCTGGCCGAACACGCCGACGCCACCTCTGTTGTGGGCGAGGAACTTTCGCTCCGGGCCACGTGGGCACCGCTCCCTGAGCCCGTCGAGATTCTGATGGGCGAGGCTGATAGCGTCGCCCATCCTGTTACCGGCGAACTCATGCTGGAGCGCGTTGATGTGCTGCATATGGAAGTAATGCCCGCATTTGTGAGGTTCACACCAACCGAAACGGAGCGAGCGCCGAGCGCCTACCTCGTGCCGCAGGGGCTCACAGCCGTCGTGGAGTTGCTCGACTTGCACGGCATTGATTACTACGCTGCACGGGCGACGGGCCAGCCTGTTGACGTATTCAGTATCGACAGCGTGCAGGTTGATGAACGTCCGTTTCAGGATCGCTACGGCCAAACGCTGTTCGGCTATTACGGTACGCTAAACGACGCAGATGCACAAAACGTGCTGGTCGTGCCCGTCAACCAGCCCCTTGGGCGGCTTGTCTTCATGCTGCTCGAGCCACGCTCGGACGACGGTATCGTAGCCTGGGCCGTGCTTCCTCCAGAAACCTACACGGCGCACCGTGAATACCCGATTCGCCGAATTCACGGAACGCTTCCACCTCGATAGCAAACGGCGGGCACCAATCTTGCTTTATTGGCGTTCTCAGTCCGCTGCACAGTTTCCTTCACGAACTCCGTTCGTATGTACCGCCTCGCATTCATTTTCATACTGGCCGCGCTTGCGGTTTCCGGCTGTCGCAACGCTTCTTCGACGAGTGAAGCAGGCTCGGAGACGGACTACGAATTGATTACGGTTGACGCGGCGTCGTTTACAGAGGATGTTGGGAATATTGACGCGGATATCCGAATCATCAATATCTGGGCAACCTGGTGCGGCCCTTGCCATGTGGAGATGCCCGAGTTCGTGCGCTTCGGCAATGACATGGCCGATGAAGGCGTTGCCGTCCGCTTCCTGTCCATCGACGATCCACAGTTTCTCCCACAGGTGGAACAGTTTGTAGCCAACTACGGCATCACGGGCACTACCTATTTTTCCGGCACAGGTGACCAATTAGTCAGGAACATCCACCCGCGCTGGCAATACGGCCTGCCTACGACGCTGATGATTGACCGCAATATGAAGATCCGCGATGTGTGGGAAGGCGCCGTGAGCTACGATTTCCTGATGGCGAAAGTGGAACGCATGCGTGGGCTCCTTGCGGCGGATTCTGATTCCGCAGAACCAACAGATTCATCGTCTGGCGATTCCTGAAAGAAATTCCATGCGGCAACCAGCCTTTTTGGCCTCTTTAACGTTGGCCTCCCTTGTGTTGGCCTTCCTGGCTTCGGGCGCCTCTGCGCAATCAATCGGCGCGGTGAGTCCGGATTCCGCTATTCCACGTGGTAATCATCCACTCCGCTCCACGGAGGACGAGTCCACCACGCTGAATAGCCTGATGGGACCGAATGGCCTCGTTGTGGTTTTCTGGAGCAACGTCTGTCCGTGGACTGAGCGCTACACCGACCGCATTGTCGATTTGGCACGTGATTACCAGCCTGCCGGAATCGCGTTTGCCGCCGTCAATAGCAACGACTCGACGCGCTTCCCGGACGAGGACTTTGCTTCCATGCGGCTTATTTCCGCGTCTGCGGGCTTCCCGTTTCCCTATTTGATGGATGACAGCGGGGCAGTTTCTATCGCCTTTGGTGCGCGCAACACGCCGCAGGTGTACTTCTTCAGCAATACAGGTACCCTGCTCTATGAGGGCGCCATTGACGACAGTCCGGCCGATCCCGGCCGTGTTGAGACGCCCTACCTGCAACTCGGTATGGATCAGCATCTCGCAGGCCAGGCCATTCAGGTACAACTCACAAACGCGCTGGGTTGCACGATCAAGCTTCCGAGATAGGAAGTGATGATCACAACGCCGGAAGCCCTGCAGGAGGTTGTTGAGCGCGCACGCGCGGCAGACGTCGTGGCCCTCGATACAGAATTCGTCTGGGAGCGGACGTTCTACCCGCGCCTTGGGGTAGTGCAGGTAGGTTTGAGCGAGAAGGAGGTCTATCTGCTTGACACCGTCGCGTTGAATGATCTGGCTCCCCTAGGAGCGCTCCTCGCTGACTCACGCGTCGTCAAGATTCTGCATGATGCCGTTCAGGATCTTACCATTTTGCGGAGAGCAACGGGTGCCGCACCACTCAACGTCTTCGATTCGCAGAGGGCGAGCGGCCTCGTGCGTCTGGGGGCCTCCATTTCACTTCGGGATCTCGTCGCCGAGGTAACAGGCATCACCCTCCCCAAAGGCGAAACACGCACCGACTGGTGCAAGCGGCCGCTCAGCGAGAAGCAGATTGCTTACGCTGAGGACGACGTGCGGCACATGCCAAAACTCTACACGTGGCTTCTGGATAAAGCCCAATCGGCAGGACGTGCAGGGTGGATTGTGGAAGAAATGCAGCGCTATGACGATCCATCACTTTACGCTGCTCCAGACCCGCGTACGCAGTTCGAGCGGGTAAAAGCACGGGGCGTAGGTGGACTGTCGGATGCGCAGCGAGCCGTGCTGCGCGAGGTGACGGCGTGGCGAGAGGAGGAGGCCCGCTCGTCCGATAAAACACGCCGGAGCGTTCTCGCCGATGACACATTGGTAGAGATAGCCAGACGACTCCCGGAGCGTCCTCCGCAGCTTTCAAAACGAATGATGGGCGAGCGTGAACGAGCACTGTACGGAGAGGCGATCATCGAAGCCGTGGAGCGTGGACTGGCTGTGCCTGCAAACGAACGTCCGCGTAGCCCGCGCCGCCGCCCCGACGAAGAACGCATCGCGGCGCGGGTGCAGGTTGTACACGCGGGCATCGCAGGCCGATGTATGCGTGAAGGTATCGACCCGCGTATCATATCTACCAAAGCAGAGATACGAGCGCTCATTATAGCAGGTAATGATAGAAAAGATCGCGACCATTTGATCCTCACCGGCTGGCGACGTGCTTTTATTGGAAATGATGTGTTGGCACTGCTGGAAGGGGAGGCCTCGGTTGGGCTGGGCAGCCACGACGACTGGCCGGAGTTCGTGGTGTGAGCGCCTTGCGTGCGCCTTGAGCTACGGCTAGGTTGTAGGTTGACACTGTTAACCTGGGAGCATGTTTGACTACATCATCGTCGGCGCCGGTTCAGCCGGTTGCGTGCTGGCCAACCGCCTCTCTGAGAACCCGGACGTGCGCGTGCTGCTGCTGGAGGCAGGGCCGAGCGACAAGCGGGCTGAGATCCGCATCCCTGCTGCATTCTCGCGCCTCTTCAAAACGAGCGTGGATTGGGCCTACGAGACCGAGCCTCAGCGAAAGCTAAAAGGCCGCTCTCTCTTCTGGCCACGCGGGAAGGTACTCGGCGGCTCCTCGTCCATTAACGCAATGATTTACATCCGCGGCCACCGCACCGATTACGACGGCTGGGCGGCCAGTGGATGTGCAGGATGGGGTTATGCAGATGTGCTCCCGTATTTCAAGCGATCGGAGGATAACGTGCGGGGTGGTTGCGCGTTTCATGGCGCTGGCGGTCTGATGCGTGTGGAAGACCAGCGCAATCCGAACCCGCTTAGCGAGGTGTTTGTTGAGGCTTCCGTACAGGCCGGACTACCTCACAATGACGACTTCAACGGCGCAGAGCAGGAGGGCACCGGGCTCTACCAGGTCAACCAGCGAGGCGGCCGGCGCGAATCGGCAGCAACGGCGTTCTTGCGGCCGGTTCGGTCACGGTTGAACCTAGTAATGGAAACCGGGGCGATGGCTACACTGGTTTTGTTTGAAGGGACGCGTGCGAGCGGTGTCACCTACGTGCAGGATGGGAAGACAATTCGTGCGGACGCATCCGAAGAAGTAATCCTGGCGGGCGGCGCCGTCAACTCGCCGCAGTTGCTGATGCTCTCGGGAGTTGGCCCAGCTGCGCATCTGAAGGAGTGTGGAATTGATGTGCTAGCGGATCGCACCGAGGTGGGGGAGAACCTCCAGGATCACCTCGTCGTGGGCATCCGATACCTCTCAAAACGGCCTGGAACACTCTTGTCGGCCGAATCGCCGATCAACATTGCCCGGTACCTGCTCATGCGGCGCGGGATGCTCACATCCAACGTTGCCGAGGCAGGGGCTTTCGTCCGGACGCGATCGGATGGCCCGGCGGACCTTCAGTTCCACGTGGCGCCTGTGCTGTTTATGAACCACGGCCTGGAACCGCCCACCGAGCACGGCTTCACGCTGGGGCCAACGCTCGTCCGGCCCGAAAGCCGAGGCAGCATTCGTCTGCGCAGCGCCGACCCACTCGTGCCGCCGTCCATCGAGCCGAACTACCTGACCGAACCGGCCGACGTGAAAACGATCGTGGCCGGGCTTCGTCTGGCACGGGAGATTGTCTCGCAACCGGCCTACGATTCGTACCGGGGCCTGGAGCTTGCCCCCGGCCCGAACGCCCGTAGCGATGCGGAACTGGAAGACTACATCCGTGAATCCTCCGAGACCCTCTATCACCCTGTGGGTACGTGCAGGATGGGAGCAGACGCCGACGCGGTAGTTGATCTGGAACTTCGCGTGCGCGGCGTGGACGGTCTCCGTGTAGTGGATGCGTCAGTAATGCCGAAGGTCATCAACGGCAACACCAACGCGCCGAC
>JADFLK010000001.1 GCA_022564455.1 Bacteroidota bacterium | reverse complement strand
ACGGAATGATTTGCGCATTCCGTGGAAGCGTGACGATCTCCTCCAATAACGTTTGACCTGATGGAAGGCCGTATGGGATACTAGCTCCTGCGCCAAGTACCAATACCGTTGGTCGCGTAATCATAACAAGACACCAACAAGGGCTGCGAGGCATACCGACTGCTGGCAAGCCATCTAGAGTCACCGCCTAATAACGCTCACCCGCACCCACTAGTATTCCCACAATTCGGGCAGGAGTAGCACGCCCCGGCGCGGACCATGATGGAGCCGCAGTTGGGGCAGGCGGGGGCGTCTTCCTGGTTCTGGAACGTTGCGCGTGCGCCGGTTGAGCTTCCGCCCACGGCCATGAAGGCCTCCACGGTCGTGCCCACAAGGGCCGGGCCCGGCGTTTCTGTCGGCGCGGCCTCGAACAGCGTGGCCTGCACCTCGTCGGCGGCCGGGCCGTGTGTCTTGGCCTCAGAAGCCACGGCAGGGGCCGGGTTGAGCATATCCTCGGGCTCCGGCGTCGGGTCTTCGTGCTCCTTGCCGAGGTACTTCAGCGAGAGGTAGCGGAAGATGTAGTCCGTGATGGACTTGGCGATCGGGATTTTCTTGTTGTTCGTGAAGCCCGCCGGCTCGAAGCGCACGTGGCTGAACTTCTGGACGAGGTCTTCCAGCGGCACGCCGTACTGCAGCGCCAGCGAAATGGCTGTGGCGAACGAATCCATGAGGCCCGCGATGGTGGACCCCTGCTTGGCCATCGTGATGAAGATCTCGCCCGGCATCTTCGTATCGGCGTAGAGGCCCACGTGCAGGTAGCCCTCGTGGCCGGCAATCGAAAACTTGTGCGTCAGGCTCTCGCGCTCGTCGGCGAGGCGGCGGCGCACCGGCTTGTACACGATCCTCTCCACGATTTCGGGTTCGGGCAGCATCGCGCCGTCGCCCGAGGCCACCTCCTCCACCGTTTTGTTCTTCGTGTTGGCGCCTTTCTTTGTCGAGAGCGGCTGGCTGCGCTTCGAGTTCTCGCGGTAGATGGCCACCGCCTTCAGGCCCAGCTTCCAGCTTTGCATGTAGGCGTCGTAGATGTCCTCGACAGTGCAGTGTTCCGGGAGGTTGACCGTCTTGGAAATCGCGCCCGAGATGAACGGCTGCGTGGCCGCCATCATGCGGATGTGGCCCATGTGCTGGATGAACCGCTCGCCGTTGAATGGCTTGAACGCGCAGTCGAACACGGGCAGGTGCTCCTCCTGCAGGTACGGCGCGCCCTCGATGGTGTCGTGCTCGTCGATGTAGGCGAGGATTTCGGTCTGCTCGGCGTCGGTGTAACCGAGTTTGCCGAGGGCAGCGCCCACCGTTTGGTTGACGATCTTCATCAGGCCGTCGCCCTCGCCCGCGAGGAGCTTGTACTTGACCAGCGCGATGTCCGGCTCCACGCCCGTCGTGTCGCAGTCCATCATGAACCCGATGGTGCCGGTGGGAGCGAGGACCGTAGCCTGCGCGTTGCGGTAGCCGTGGGCTTCGCCGAGCGCCACCATGCGGTCGGCCGACTCCTGCGCGGCTTCGCGGAGGTACGCGGGGCACGAGGCGTGGATGTCCTTCACCGCGTCGCGGTGCATCCGCAACACCTCCAGCATGGGCTCGCGGTTGTCCTCATAGCCATCGAACGGACCGATTGCCGCGTTGGCGGCGATCTCCGCAGACCGAGCGTACGCTTCGCTGTGTTCGATGGCCATGAGGGCGCCCGCGACCGCGCGACCCTCGTCGGAGTCGTACGGCAGGCCCATCGACATCAGGAGCGCGCCGAGGTTGGCGAACCCGAGGCCGAGGGGCCGGAAGGCGTGGCTGTTTTTGGCGATGTCGCGGCTGGGGTAGCCCGCGTTGTCGACGAGGATTTCCTGCGCCGTGATGAAGATGCGCGACGCAGCACGAAAGCGCCCGACGTCCATCGTGCCGTCTTCCTTCTGAAACTTGCGCAGGTTGAGGCTGGCGAGGTTGCAAGCCGAGTCGTCGACGAACATGTACTCGCTGCACGGATTACTGGAGTTGATCGGGCCGGTGTTCTTGCAGGTGTGCCAGCGCTGGATGGTGTCCTCGTACTGCGCACCGGGGTCGCCGCAGACGTGCGTGCCCTCCGCGATCGTCATCAGCAACTCCTTGCCACGGACGGAATCGATGGCTTCACCGCCATGGACGGACCTGAGTTCGTAGTCCGTATCGGCTTCGGCGGCTTCCATGAACGCGTCGTCCATCCGCACCGACTGGTTCACGTTCTGGAAAGCCACGCTGCCGTAGGCCGGGCCGTTGAAGGAGCCGTCGTAGCCCTCTTCGATGAGCGCCCAGGCCTTGCGCTCCTCGTCCATTTTGGCGCGGACGAACTGCAGGATGTCCGGGTGCCAGCTTTTGAGCGTCTGCATGATGGCGGCGCGCCGCGTCTTGCCGCCGCTCTTGATGGTGCCGCCGGTGGCGTCCTGCACCTTCATAAAGGAAACCGGGCCGGAAGGGATGCCGCCACCCGAAAGCTTTTCTTTAGAGGAACGGAGCTTCGACCAATCTGCACCGACGCCCGAGCCGAACTTGAAGAGCCGGGCGCTCTCCCCCATCAACTGCCAGATGTCGTCGATGGAGTCCTCCACCGAAATGATAAAGCACGCGCTGGCCTGAGGGCGCACGTACGGATCCACGGTTTCGACCTCGCCCGTCTCGGCGTTCCAGCCGGAGATGGTCTTGCCGCCGGAATCATTGATGCCATACTGGTGGTGCAGGCCCACGTTGAACCAAACCGGGCTGTTGAACGCGCCGTACTGGTGGGCGCAGAGCCACGTGAGGTCGTCGTAGAAGCGCTCGCCGTCTTCCTTCGAGGCGAAGTAGTTCTGCTCGATGCCCCAGTCGGAGATCGTGCGGGTGACGCGGTGGACGAGTTGCTTCAGGGAGTGCTCGCGCTTCCCATCGGCGGGGCTGCCGTTGCCCGCTGCGAGGTCGCCGTAGAAGTACTTCGAGGCGACGACGTTGACGGCAAGGGGACTCCAGCTCGCCGGGAACTCCACGTCCTTCTGCTCGAAAATCGCCTCGCCTTCCTGGTTGCGGATGGCGGCGTCGCGCTTCTCCCACTCAAGGCCGTCGAAGGGATGTTCGCCTTCCTCCGAAAAAATGCGCTCGATGGATAGTCCGTTATTGGGGACGGTCGCATCGCCGTCAAGAGAAAAGAGAGACGTAGCTTCCTCCGGTGCCATAATACTTGCGGTGGTGGGTGAGGTGGGCCCGAGGGAGGGCCTTTATGTGCGCGGACCCGCCACGCCCACTGCAAGAATCCCCTGCCGCGCGAAGTTGTCGGGGCGTGAAGGGGGACGGTAATAAAGGGACGATTCGCCCGGAGTGCAAGTTGATTTTTCCACACTTTATCCCCGATTTCCCACAGTTTGTGGATTCGTGTGGATGACACCCTCCTGCTGCTTCCAGGCGCGGAAGAAGGGCGTTCCCCGACGTTCAACAGCCGTTATTCAGAACGGGAAAGATTTGTTCTCCCGTACCTCGCCGGATCACTTTTGAGCGTTACGGCAGAGGCCACCCACCCAAAGTGCCTAGCCCGGCACGGAAGGCCATAAATGTGATAGCCGTTATTGAAATAGTATTCTACTTGATTACGAGCGGGGAGGCATCATCCTTGAGATCGCCGCAAAATCCATCCCGAAGTTGTTGTCCAGGACCTCCCTGGAAATCGTTCCGATCCTTCGCTGAACCCGTAGGGGCATGATATTTCACGCCCTCAGTACGGGGTGGGGACATTGACCTGCACGATGCGCCGCCAAAATCCGGGCATTCAGCAGGACTCCGCGCGAGCGTTTTCCACATGCCGGCGCGGTAGAATTTCTCAGGAAAGGCATCTCGGACAAGCAGTTGCGGTGGGATACTGTCTGTCCGCTCCGTAATTTCCGCGCCCATAATCTTCAGATTTCAGAGCCCCATGTTCGAGAGCGAACGCAGCGCGTACCCCCACCCAGACGAGTTCACGGTGATACGCCCCGAATACCTCGACCCGGAAGAGGACGAGGATGACGTTATTGCCATAATTAGCCATGAGTCTTTCCGGGTGACCGGTAACAGCGCTACGCGGGCCGGGGCACGACGCGCCGCGCTGTACGAAGCCGCCAAGACGTACCGCAACTACCACCCGTCGTACCGCGTGGAGAGCCCATTCCCAAACGAGTTTGCAGACCAGAACGGCACCACGTGGAAGCGCATCCCGGAACACTTGCGCGACAAGAACGGCGACTACGAGTTTGCCGACGCGGACGGCGAGGACTACGCCGACATCGACCAGATGCTGCTCTGGGACATCCGCCCGGCGCCTGTCGTCGAAGAAGACGTGGACGAGTGAGTGATCTAGCTCTTGAGCCTTAACATAGACGCCGCATCCGAGTGAACGGGTGCGGCGTTTTTTGTGACCACAGACCACCGACCGCAGGCCACCATGATGCACAATCGTTTACTCCTTCCCTTCCTTGCTCTGCTCCTCGTCGCGTCAGCGCAAGCGCAGAGCGAGCTTGTAAGCGCTGGCCCTATGCTCGGACCGATCACCCATCGCGAGGCCACCGTGTGGGTGCAAACGGTAGATGCCGCGGAGGTTCAACTCCGCTACACAGTGACGGCTCTCCCCGATGGAGGACCGACGCCCCGTGCGGTGTTCATCACCACCGAAGCCATCACCGCGAACGCTGCGAACGACCATATCGCCACGTTCAGGCTCACAAATCTGGAGCCCGGCTGGACGTACACCTACCACGTTCTTGTGGATGGAGAAGAGTTCTCCCGCCCCTACGCATTTTCGTTCACGACGCAGCCTCTCTGGCAGTGGCGGACCGATCCGCCCACGTTTATGGTGGCGCTGGGATCGTGCAACTACGTGCCCGACACGCCCTACGACCGTCCGGGCGACCCGTATGGAGGCGATTACGAGATCTTCGAGACCATCGCGGGCATGAATCCTGACTTGATGCTGTGGCTCGGCGACAACGTGTACTACCGCGAGGTGGACTGGTGGAGCCCCGAGGGCCTGGCCTACCGCAACCGCCACGACCGTGCGCTTCCTGAGGTCCAGCGGCTGCTGGCCGCAGCGCCGAACTACGCCATCTGGGACGACCACGACTTCGGCCCGAACAACTCTGACCGCTCCTACATCCTGAAAGGCGCAGCACTGGAAGTCTTCCAGCGTTACTGGCCCAACCCGACGTACGGTCTGCCGGACACACCGGGGGCTTTCTATCAGTTCCAGTTTGCCGATGTGGAGTTCTTCATGCTCGACAACCGCACCTACCGCACGCCGAACAACGCGCCGGAGGATCCGAACGACGACACGGTTCTCGGGGAGGCACAACTGCAATGGTTGCTGGATGCCCTACAGGCCAGCTATGCGCCTTTCAAGGTGGTGGCCATCGGCGGGCAGGTGCTAAACCCGAACGAGGTGTTCGAGACCTACGCCAACGTTGCGCCGGCAGAGCGGCAGTTCTTGATTGATGAAATCGGACGACGCGACATCTGGGGCGTGCTGTTCCTCACCGGCGACCGGCACCACACCGAGTTGAACAAAATGGAGCGCGACGGCACGTATCCGCTGTACGAGTTCACGTCCTCCCCCCTTACCAGCGGCGCGGCGACAAGCCCTCGCGATTCGATAAACGTCTACCGTGTAGAAGGAACGCTGGTGACGGGGCAGCGCAACTTCGGGACGATGACGGTGGAAGGCGCGCGGACGGATCGGGTGATGACGTTACGGACCTACAGCACGACCGGAGACCTTCTCTGGGAGCACAGGATCAGAGCGAATGATTTGCGGCCGCCGAGGGAGGAGGACTAGGCATGTCGGCCATCACGATCATCGGCATTGACCATGCGTGCCAGCCTAGCGATGTTGGCCTAGCACTCGGCATTTACTCGGATGGGCGTACTTCGATTGAGGAAGTGAACCGCGCGAGCAGCAGGGAACCACCCGTCGAGATAGTCGCTCAGTGGATTTCAAAGAGTGACCCCCCTGTTCTTCTAGCGATCGATGCACCGCTAGGTTGGCCGAAATCGCTCAGTGAAACCTTGCTCACGCATCGGGCTGGAGATGCGTTGGAAGTAGACGCCGATTCCCTATTCAGACGTGAAACAGATCGATTCATCCGACACAGCGTTGGCCAAAAAGGCCTCGACGTAGGTGCGGATAAAATTGCGAGGACCGCACATTCAGCACTCAATCTGCTACACGCCCTACGTACGCGTTCGAATCTTGATATTCCATTAGCATGGGACTCAAACTTCAGCAGTGTAGTTGCAATTGAGGTGTACCCAGCAGCGACGCTTATGTCACACGGTCTTCCGTCGTCGGGGTATAAAGGTGGAAAAGGCCCTTGGAAAGATGTACGGCGGCGGATTGTCGAAGGTGTTGCCAAGAAAGTGCAACTCCCTTCCGATGCTAGGATTATCGAAAACGATGACGTGTTGGACGCTGCGGTGTTCGTCCTCGCTGCCCAGGATTTCCTAAGTGGGCATTCATTCCTGCCCCAAGACCCAGCTGTCGCCCGGCGAGAAGGTTGGATCTGGGTGCGAAAACACGAGGCATAGCCTCTCTCATCCATTTGTATGCGGATGCCCACAAGGGACGTCCCTACGATTTTAATCTCTCATCCCCTCAACCCCTCAACCTCCCACACGAATCACACTCCTGCTTTATCCAGCACCACCGCCGGCTCCACAGCCCGGATGAACACCGTGTCGCCCGGCGCGAAGGGCTCGCGGTTGTGGGTGTGGACGAGGCAGTCCACCGGGCCGACCTGCACGCGGTACGTGATGTCGTGCCCCTTGAATTTGCGGCTCAGGACCGTGGCCTCCATCGCGTCGGGGTGGTCCGCGACCGAGGCGATGGTGAAATGCTCTGGCCGAACGGCCACGAGGACCATCCCCTCCGCCGGGCGATGGAGCGTCAGCTTGCCGAGCACGGAGTCGGCCGTGGCGCCGTCGGCGTGCGTGAGGACGAGGTTCGTCTGGCCCAGGAACTGCGCCACGAAGAGCGTACGTGGTGTCAGATAGATCTCCTCGGGCGTGCCGATCTGGTCGACCCGGCCGCTCTGCATGACGGCCACGCGGTCGGCGAAGACCATCGCCTCCTCCTGGTCGTGTGTGACCAGCACGGCAGTAATCCCCTCCTCCTTTAGGATGGCGCGGATGTTATCGCGCATCTCGTTGCGGAAGTAGGCGTCGAGGTTGGAGAACGGTTCGTCCAGTAAGAGGAGCCGTGGCCGCGGAGCCAGCGCCCTCGCCAATGCCACTCGCTGCTGTTGGCCGCCCGAAAGCGCATGCGGGAGACGATCCTCAAATCCCTCCATCCCGACGAGCTTGAGCACCTCATCGGTGCGCTCCTTTCTCACGGAGGCCTTCTCCTTGCGGAGGCCGAACGCGACGTTCTGCGCCACCGTCAGGTGCGGGAAGAGTGCGTAATCCTGAAATACGAATCCGATGCCGCGCTTCTCCGGAGGAACGAACGTCCCGTCGCCGGCGAAGAGCCGTCCATCAAACGAAATCGACCCATGATCGGGCCGCATGAACCCGCCGATGAGGCGCAGCGCCGTCGTCTTACCACAACCACTCGGACCCAACAGCGCGAACAGCTCGCCGTCCTCCACCTCAAACGACAACCCGTTTACGACGGGCAACACGCCGTCGCTGAATGTCTTGGAGAGGCAGGATATGGTGAGGATCGGGGTGATGTCGTATGTGATTTGAGAGCGTAGGGAAGTCCCTTGTTGGCGTCCTACGGGTATGCGAGAATGAGGGTTTGAGAGGGTTGTCTATTTCGTACTGCGTAGTGTGTAAGGGTTTCGGAAAGTCTCCATTACGCTTTACGCAACAGAAGGCCCACCAGGGCCGTCGACGTGACCATCAGCACCAGCGCGTACGGTGCGGCGACGCTGAAGAGGGATTCGCCTGCTGCGCCCCAGACCCCCATTGCGAGCGAGCGGAAGCCAAGCGGAGAAAGCAAGAACGTGATGGGGAGTTCCTTCAAAGCCGACAGAAACACGAAGGCCATCCCGGCGCCGAGGCTGCCGCGGAGCAACGGAAACGTGCCCTCGAAAAACGCCCGGAGTGGTGAACGGCCCAGGTTGCGGGCCGCCTCCTGAATGCGAGCGGGCGCCTGGTACAACGCACTGCGGATGGGCCCGATGGCCTCGGCCAGAAAATGCAGCGCATACGCGACGATCAGCAAGCCCAGCGACTGGTACAGGAACGGCGCGGAACGCAGGGTGAAGAAGATCAGCGCGAGTGCGAAGGCCAGCGGTGGCGTCGCGTAGCCGAGGTACGCGATGCGCTCGGCGGCGTGGGCAGGCCAGGAGGGTTTGCGGACACTCAGGTAGGCGACCGGGAGGGCCAGCGCCGTAGCGAGAACCGCGGCGGGCAGCGCCGCGCTGCATGAGTCAAGAAATGCACGCAGGAGGTCGCTCCAGCGGCCATGCTCGGCACCTCGGCCAAGCCAGTACACCACGGTACTCACGGGAAGCGCAACACCTGCCAATCCAACCAACCCGATGAAACCGTAGGCCGGGGCGGCCCAACGCCCGAGGGGGCTTGCTCCTGCTTTTCGGGCCAATCCGGAGCCCGTGCGCTCGTAGCGGCGGCCACGCAGGAGGCGCATTTCCAGGAGCAGCATCACGCCTGTCAACGAGAGGAGCATCAGGGCCAGCCACGCGGCGTATACACGGTCGAAGGCGGCAGCGTATTGCAGGTAGATGGCGTAGCTGAATGTCTCGAAGCGCATCAGCGAGACTACCCCGAAGTCGCCGAGCACGTGCAGGGCGATGAGCAGGCCGCCGGCCAGGAACGCCGGACGGAGTTGCGGCAGTACCACGCGCCGTGCGACCTCCCGGTTGGAGTAGCCCAGCGACCGAGCAGCGTCTTCCAGCGAGGGATCGAGGCCCAGCAGGGCTGCGCGGAGGTTCAGGAAGAGGTAGGGAAACGTGTACAGGCCAAGCGCCACCCACGCGCCGATGTAACCGCTTGGGCGCGGAAGATGGAGGCCCGAAAGAGGCCCGGATGGGCCGGTTGCGCCCATCAACGCGTACGCCATCACGTAGCCCGGCACGGCCAGCGGCAAGACACCGAGAAGAGTCACGATCTGCTTGCCTTTGATGTCCGTCCGAGCGACGAGCCATGCGAGGGGGAAAGCGATAGCCGATGTCAGCAGAAGGACGCCGGCTGTGAGCCCGAGTGTGTTACCCAGCAGCCGGAGATTTCGCGGACGGAGAACGAGGTCGGCCAGCTCGCCTGCATCTCCCTGAAACGCCCGGAGGGCGAGGTAGCTCAGCGGAACCAGCACGCCCACCGCGACAAGCAACGCCGGCCCCCAGAGGTACCAGCGGAAGTCGTGGAGGTGGCGCGTGGAAATCATGAGGACGTGCGGGGTGCGTGTGGCCTCGCGCAGGACTTCTGGCTTAGCTCTTCGCACTTCGCGGTCAATAGTGGAACCAAAACACCAAGCCCCAAGCCCGAAGACCGATCAAAGCAAGCCTTCGTCACGCAGCAGATCCAGCGTGCCTTCCAGGTTGCGGAGGCGGTCGAAGTCGAACTCTGGGCCGAGGGCCACGGCCTCATCGAACGGAAGGAGATAGTCCGGAACCGTGGCCGTGCGCAGAACGGGGTATTCGCGAACAGTCTCGGCCGCAAACGACTGAGCATCCTCGGAAAGCAGGAACGAGAGGAAGGCGAGAGCCTTTTCGCGCTGCGAACTCGTATTCAACAGGCCTGCGCCGGTTACGAGGGCGAGGTTCCCGGTGTCGCCCGCAGCGAAATGGTGTGTGGCAACCGGAGGGTCGCCGCTGAGGTCTTCATCGCCACCGTGGACGACGCGAAGGATGTAGTAGTGGTTCGTCAGGCCAACGGTGATCTCGCCCGCCATCATCGCCTCCAGCATGGGCGTGTTGGAGGGATACGCCTTCGGCTCAAGTTCTTTCATGCCCTCAATCCATGCCCGCGTAGCCTCCTCGCCGTGGATCTCGCGCATCGCCGTGATGAAGTCCTGAAAGGACGAGTACGTCGGCGTCCACCCGATCTGGCCCTTGAAGGCGTCACTGCTCGGCAAGTCCATAACGGAGGCCGGCAGGAACTCGGGAGTGACGCGGCCGGGATCGTAGGCCATCACCCGAAACCGCACGGTCACCGGCACCCAGAGGCCGCTCGATGGTACGTAGCCATCCGGCTTCGAGAGGATGCTGTCCGGCAATTGGCTGAACAGACCGGCCTCGCCTGCCACACCGAGCGCACCTGCCGTGTTAGCCCAGTAGAGGTCGGCCGGGCTCGCATCGCCCTCCTCCTGAAGTGCCGCCACAAGTTCGGCGTCGCTGCCGGAACGCACTTCTACGGCGATGCCCGTGGCTTCCGTGAACTGCTCGACCAGCGGATCGACGAGCACACTTTTGCGGCCGGAGTAGATAACAAGGGGTTCTCCGTCGCCTTCCGGCCGGTCGGAGCTAGACGTGCAGGCAGTGAACGGCAAAACAAGAAGGAGGGCCAGAATGGCGACCAGACAGCGCATGAGGCGGATCGGATGGTTGTTTAGATTCGATCCAGATAGTACGCATCCTCCCGTTTACACTGGGTGAATTACACTGGGTGAATTACACAGGGTGAATTCGCCCTCACGGGTTCGCAATTTCATAACACGTACTGTGTATTGGTTTCAGTTCATCACTCTTACGCACTACGGACTACGCAACAGCCTCCTAGCGCCCACGCACCATCCGCAACGTGGCGGTTTGCCCTTCGGCTGTTAGCCTCGCGATATAGATGCCGGGCGTGAGCAAGGAGCCGTCCACCAATACCTGATGTGTGCCTGATGCCTGATACACACTGCTCACCACAGCCACGCGCCGGCCCAGCGCGTCGAACACCACGAGTTCAACCGGGCCTGGCCGGCTCAGCGTGTACGAGACGGTCGCTACGTCCGTGAACGGGTTGGGGAAGACTGCGTCAAGCGTGAACGACCGCGTCGGAACTTCCGGTTCCGCAGCCGTGGGCTCCGGCTGGAAATCGAACCGCGCGTACACCGGGAGGTGGTCGGAAGTTGTACTCGTGTAGCTAGGGATCGCGGCGATCAGATCAAAAAAGTGATCCGCCGAGTCGATTACATAGTCATTGCCAAAGGTGGTCGTAGCCACCAAGTGGTCGAGGACCGAGCCGCTGGTACATGCCGAGTTCGAGCAGAACGTATCGGTATCGTTCACACTGCCCGGCATATCGAAGTCTTCTGTTATGAAGACGTACTCGTCGTCGTCCAGGAAATTCTGGTACGGCGATGTCCGGTTCAAGTAGATCGACAGAATGAGTTCGTCATTGAAATCACCGAGAACGAGAACGTTCGTACCTATGCTCTGGAGGTTACCGGTGTAGTTCTTCAGGATGCCCGAGGCCGCCACGCGACGGTCGTATTCCTCCTGCCCGAAACAACACTTCATGTGAATGTTAATGAAGCGGACCTCAACGGTCGTATCGGGCAGGACGACGTTGGCACGCATCTGGAGCGGCGGCCGGAACGCAAACTCGTACGACGAACTTTCGAGGATGGTGTTGATCTGTGACGGCTGGACGACCGAAGTTTTGTAGATGTATCCGTAACCAACGTCGAACGACGTTTCGTCCGCCTGCCAGAATCCGTCGTAGTCTGTGCCGAGCGAGTCGAGCAACCGGTCGAACATGCTTTCGATGTCCATTTCCTGGAGCGCCCACAGATCTATGTCCGCCTGTCTCATCACCGCGAGCACGTTGCTGAGTTGAAGCTCATCGTTGGATGGGCCAGAGTTTGGATTGCCAAAGTGCTCCACATTCCATGTAGCGACATCTAGCGCATCCGGGATGCCAACAGACGGGATCGTTTGGGCAAAGACCGGGACTGCAAGTAGCAACGCGAGCAGGGGTGTGAAGCGAATCATGATAGCAAAGACTTGCCAGAGGAGAAAGGAATAAGAACGGGTAAGGTAGGCCGCAGGCGTCTCAGGCGTTGTAAACAACGGGTTAGTTTTATTTAAGTACCCTCGACACCATTATGACAGACGTCCCCATTCCCTACGAACCCATCTTGCGGAGCATTGGCGGCGTTGCCGATGAACTGGAGTTGGAGACGTACGCCGTGGGCGGGGCCGTGCGGGATGCGCTACTGAAACGGGCCACCACAGACCTGGACTTCGTTTCGGTAGGTCCCGGAAGCGGTATCGCACTGGCGAAGGCCGTGGCGAAGGCGCTTGGCGGTACGACGGCGCACATCTACAAGAACTTCGGCACCGCCGGGGTTCACCTTCCGCAAGCAGATGGCGAGCCGCTGGTGCTGGAGTTCGTCGGCGCGCGAAAGGAGAGCTACGCCCGCGATTCGCGGAAGCCGGTGGTCGAGGACGGCACGCTGGAGGACGACCAGAAGCGCCGCGACTTCACCGTGAACGCCCTCGCCATTTCGCTCAACAGCCTGCCCCGTTTTGGCGGGGCAGACAAATTTGGGGAGTTGCTCGATCCGTTCGGCGGGCTGAACGACCTGGGCATGGGGCTCCTCCGAACACCCCTCGACCCCTTAAAAACCTTCGAAGACGACCCGCTGCGGATGCTGCGCGCGGCGCGGTTCGCCACGCAGCTTGGATTCGAGATCGTGAAGGAGACGTTCGACGCTATGAAGGAGATGGCCGGGCGCATTGAGATCGTGAGCCAGGAGCGCATCACGGACGAATTGCAGAAGATCGTCGCCGCGCCGGTGCCGTCCGAGGGGTTCAAGATCCTTTACGCAGCGGACTTGCTGGAACTCATCTTCCCTGAGCTAACCGCGCTGGCGGGCGTAGAAATCGTGGACGGCCAGAAGCACAAGGACAACTTCTTCCACACCCTGCAAGTGCTCGACAACCTCTGCGCAGCGCAGCGCGACGCCGGGCTTGTCGAAGATCGCGCCGAGGGAAACGTGCTCTGGCTCCGCTGGGCGGCCCTCCTGCACGACATCGCCAAGCCCGACACCAAGCGTTTCTCGCACACGCAGGGCTGGACGTTCCACGGCCACGAAGACCTCGGCTCGCGGAAGCATGTGCCGCGCGTCTTCCGGCGGATGAAACTGCCCCTCGGCGATCCGCTCCGCTACGTGCAGGAGATGGTGCGCCTCCACCACCGCCCCGTCGCGCTGGTGGATGACAACGTAACGGACTCCGCCGTGCGCCGCCTCCTCTTCGACGCGGGCGAAGGCGTGGACGATCTGATGATGCTTGTCCGTGCGGACATCACCAGTAAAAACCCAGGCCGTGTCCGCCGCTACCTCTCCGCCTTCGACCACGTGGAGGCCAGGATGCGCAAGGTTGAGGAAAAAGACCAACTCCGCGCCTTTCAACCACCCGTGGACGGCAACGAAATCATGAAGGTCCTCGGTGTGGGGGCGGGCGTGGCGGTGGGCATCCTGAAAACGTGGATCCGTGAGGCCATTCTGGACGGCGACATCCCCAACGAGCACGACCCGGCCCATGCCTACATGATGGAACACAAGAACGAGGCCCTACGGCGCGGTGCCTTGTTCGAGGAAATCCTGAAAACCCTGCAAGGCCCGGAACGAGCGGCGATGGGCGCGATCAAGGAAGCGGTGTTCCGGGATGAGATACCCGACGAGCACGACGAGGCTGTCGCCTACCTTCATCGTGTAAAAGAGACCACGCTGAGTGCTGGTGAGAGCCATGCGAGTTAACACTTCTGCCCTTCTTATTACTGTCGTGTTTGCGGGGACAGTCTGCCGGGCACAGCACAGTTCAGGATCCCACAATTTCGAGACGATCGACATGGCTCTAGGCGCCGTAGTGCCAGTTGGCGAAGTGTACGATGGCCTTTGGTCCGTCCAAACAGGTTTGGAGGGCCGCATTGCCACGGAGTTCTACGGAGGAACTGTACATCTTGCCCTTGGCATCTTCAATAACGAGGGTCGCGTCGGAAGCCTGCCGGACTTTTTTGTCGTTCAGAGTGCTCTTGGCTGGGGATACCCCATCGTGCTTCCGGCAGGCGTAACGCTGACCGGCGGTGGGCACTTCGGAGCAATGAGTATGCTATTCGCGGAGGACAAGCAAGCCGATGACAGCCACGAAATTGAGACAGAACTGGCTGCCGGCATTTTTGTCCGTGCCGACGTGCCGCTCACGCACGACCTGGGCGTCTTTGTGGAAAGTGATTGGACACGTGTATTCACAGCCATACCCATCACGTTCACCACGATGCGGGGGGGCATCCGATTCACGACATCCATGCCCACTTGGCTTCGAGGTGTTCTCCGATGACAGCGGTGTTGGCCTTTATACTTGCTGGAGCGGCGCTCTTGTCGGATACGACCAGTGTGGCCCCCTCCCTCGACTGCCCCGGTGGCCGCACAATCACACAGGCTGAGATTGAAGCCTCCGGTGCGGTGTACTACGCTGACGTGCTCCAGAACTTCGAGCAGCTACGCATGGCAACGGTAGATGGATACGCCTGGCTGCCCGCACAGGCCGGCGGTATTCCTTCTGGAGGAACCGGATTCACCCTTTTGGTCGACGGTGTACCCGTACCGGCTGGATTCTTCGGCGAGGTCGATATCGATCAGCTACCTGTTCCGATCATGGAGATAGAAACCATCACACTATGTCCGGCTCCTGGAGTGACAGCCGGGCGCTTCCGCGATCACGGCACCATTCACATTGTGACTGTAGGTGCTTCTTCAGGACTGAGCACACTCGGCACTTTCCAGGTCGGCAATGAGACAGGAGATCCGGGGCCGTATTTCTTCACAGACCGCGCGACCCCCAACGTCGCACGATCAGGGTTTGATGTCGAGGGTGCGCTTGGCTACGAGGGCACAGGAACTACGATTCGAGTAGAAGGAAGGAGCTTGCAATTTCCCTTGACGGACCCGGCCATCCGACCCCGAATAGACAGGGTTACGACTCGGCAGCCCGTTGGTCGAAGCGTGTGGGCCGGTGGACTGCGAGGTCGGCTGCCCGCGATCGGGCTCTATGTAAGCGCGAGCGGAAAGTACGTCTCCGACCTGCAGTTCTTTGAGCCCGTTGGCCAGGAGCTTCCCATTCGGCAGGTTGGAGGCGGGCTGAACCTACGGGGAGAGTGGCCTGCCGGACGTTGGCTTGGAAGCGAGATTCATGTCAGCTATCGGCTCGCTGCTCATACTCAACTCATCGACGAGCAAGAGAGCGGCCTGGACGGCTTTGACCCGGACTGGCAGAAGACGCATTGGACAACTTCCATTGAGGCGCGGGCCGATGCCGACACACGAACGTTGGCTGCAGGTGCGAGCGTCGAGCGGGTCCGTGCTACGGGGCCCGGACTCGATGAAGATGCCGGCTTCACGCTCGCTACGATCTTCATCCAGCGAATACAGCGACCTCGATCCGGTATCGGCCAGCGCACCGACCTGGCTGTGGTCACAACGGGCGGACGGGCCGGCCTCAAGCTGGCGCAAACCCTGGTTGGGACCGTGTCGAGGCACGCGTTTACACTCGGTGCGAGCTTGGCAGGGCAGCCGCCCGAAGAGCAACCTGGCTTCGGCTATTGGTTTGGCCAGGGCTACACCGGGCTGAACCGACCGAATACTGTGTACCGCCCTCTCGCGACACCGGGAGCAAGCACGAGTGGCTCCGCGCTGTTTGGCTGGCACTATGCGTGGACCACCGGTTTGAGGACAGAGACACATGTGGAGGTACGTGCTCTTCGCGGGCTCTACATCGAGCGACCTGCGTTTCAGCTAATAGATGAAGACGTGGCAGTGCGCGGAACCATTACCGCTGTACCCGACGCTCGTGGTGAAACAGTGGCTGCAAGGGCGTCTGTTGTCGGAGCTGGCGGCCCGTGGCATGCCCGCGCTTTCTACAGTCTGCTTACCGACGTGGGTGGAACGGACGCATTTCGAGACGCATGGCAACGCGTCCCAATCCACCGGGGAGGGGTAGCCGTCACCCTGCGCCCGGACAGCAACTTCAGCGTTCGAGCCTCACTCACCGTACAATCCGGCACAATGTGGCCGGGTTATATGGCCATTGACGGAGTTACGGCCCCTAACGGCTACGTCTACTCCGATTCCGTTCCGGCGTTGTGGCTTCTCAATGCGTCCGTTTCCAAGCACTTCTGGAACCGGCGATTGCGAGCCATCCTTTCGTTTCGAAATATTCTCGATGTGGAGGAGCGCTACCACCCCATTGGGGCCACGCTCAACTTTAGACTTTTCGCCCGCATCGAAGCTCGATTCGGTGGGTGATCACTCAAAACGAACCACAACAGTATTGTTCACCTCGAAGCGGAAGTCTCCTAACTCGGCCATCTCAGCCAAGAGGGCCTGCCGCTGGGATTCCGATTGCGCAAGTTGCAGGCGAGCGGCGAGTTCCGGATTCTCATCCATGAGGTCAAGCATGGGGCCAATGAGAAGATCGACGAGTGTAACGGTAGTGCTATCCACGTAGGAAGCGTTCGTCTCGGTGATGGTCCCTGGGAAGACAATGGATGCTGACATACGTGCGTCGCCAAGGAGCGCGCGCATCAAGCCGCCCTGCTCCTGCATCTGTTGGCGGATTTTCTCCGTTTCAGCTGCGAGGGAATCGGGGTGGATGACTGTTTCAGGCCCGTCCTCTCGGGGTATGTAGATTTCCAGGACACCTGGTTCGTAGCTAAATATCACGTTGTCGAGGCCAATCCCATCCATACCCCGCCCCTGCTCGTTTTTCTCATTGTCGTCGCCGAGTTGCAGCGCATCGCTGTTATCCCTGAGGCGGATCTGGTTGATATCTGTAAACGCATACGTGGCCACGTAGCCCTCGTAGCCTCCCTCCGTTAGTGGTTCCACACCTTCAAAGGTCACGCCCTCGCCAAGGCTGTCTGCCCGCGCCGTCAGCTTCTCATCGTCGATGAGGCCAAACGTTTGGGTTGAGTCCGCCGAACCAAATGCGGCCATCATATTCACCGCGTAGGAGGCCAACAGGACCGTTTCCTCAATGGTTCCACTGCCGTCAGCGTTGAGGAAAATGACCGTGTGCGTCTGGAAGCAGCCGGCAAGGAGCAGGATGGCGAGGAGGAAGGGGGGGACGAGGCGCATGGTCTTGATATCGGATTCGGGATTTGTCGCTTTCGGATTTACGATTTCGGATTTCGGCTGGCCGACATCGTATTGGTAAGGTAGAGACGGATGACGGAGAACGACGGAGAACGGAGGGCGGCAACCATCAACAAATAACAACTAACCACCAAGAACCAACTAACGTAGCCGCGATTAGATTTCCGCCGTCCGTCGAAACCCCAAATCCGAAATCCCAAATCGAAACGATGCGCGTAGGTCTCCTCACCGGCGGCGGCGACTGCCCCGGCCTCAACGCGGTGATTCGCGCCGTTACCAAGAGTCTGCTCCTTCGCTGCGGTGCAGAAGTTGTTGGGTTTGAAGATGGGTTCCTCGGGCTGATTGAGGGGCGATATCGGCAACTCGACTACCGGGCCGTGTCGGGTATCCTCACGCGCGGCGGAACGATCCTCGGCACGTCGAACAAAGCGAACCCGTTCCGCTACTTCGCGCGTGATGGCGCCGATGTCTCGGACGAGGTTGTACAGCGCTATCGGGATATGGGGCTCGACGCGATCGTGGTCATCGGCGGGGACGGTACGATGACCATTGCTCACGGCTTGCAAGAGAAGGGGCTTGCGCTGGTCGGCGTGCCCAAAACCATCGACAACGACATTGTGGGCACCGACCGGACCTTCGGATTCGATACGGCGGTGACCGTGGCCACGGAGGCCATCGACCGGCTGCACAGCACGGCGCAGAGCCACCACCGCGTGATGATCCTCGAAACAATGGGCCGCTACGCGGGGTGGATCGCGTTGCACGCAGGCATCGCCTCAGGCTCGGATGTCATCCTCCTCCCCGAATTCCCCTACGATATCGACGTGGTCGCGGAAGTCTGCCGCAAACGCGGACAAGGCGGGCAGCGGTTCACGATTGTCGCCATCGCCGAAGGAGCCAAACCGGAGGGCGGAGAGATGGCCATCAAGATGGTGGTGGCGGATTCCCCCGACCCCATCCGTCTCGGCGGCGCAGGCAACGTGCTGGCCCACCTGCTTGAGCAGCGGCTCGAAAGCGAGGTGCGTACGACCATTCTCGGCCACGTACAGCGTGGCGGCACACCGACACCGTTCGACCGCGTTCTTTCAACACACTTCGGATCGCAGGCAGCCTGCATCGTGGAGGAGGGACGTTCCGGTGTCATGGTGGCCCTTCATGACGGCCGGATGGCCGAAATCCCTCTCGCCGATGTGGCCGGTAAAGTCCGTAACGTCACCCCGAATGGCCCACACGTCCGGGCGGCGCTGAGTGTGGGGACGTCGTTTGGGGTGAGGGATATTTCTGCCGAAGACCGGTAGGGACACGGAATGCCGCGTCCGGATGGAGAACAATGTGCCTGTGTCGGAGCCGGGTCGGGTGGCGGCATGACCTGCCCCCATGTACCTATCTTGGCCTCAGGCCAACCGCCTTCCCCCATGCAGCCCACGCTCGACATCCAGCCACCCGCCACCGACGAAGGCCGCCCGAAGACCTACGTGGCCATCGCGGGAAACATCGGCTCAGGGAAAAGCTCGCTGACAGGCGTTCTGGCCGAGTACTTCGGCTGGGAGTCGTTCTACGAGCGCGTGGACGATAACCCCTATCTCGCCGACTTTTACGAGGACATGAAGCGGTGGTCGTTCAACCTGCAGGTGTTCTTCCTTTCGAGCCGCTTCAAGCACCAACGGGCCATCGAAGAGGAGCCCCATTCGGTGGTTCAGGACCGCTCGATCTACGAGGACGTGGAGATCTTCGCGCGCAACCTCCACGAGATGAAGTTGATGGGCCGACGCGACTACGAGAACTACGTCGATCTGTTCGGGGTGATGACTAGCTACCTCAAGCCGCCGGATCTGCTCGTCTACCTTCGGGCCTCGGTGCCCACGCTCGTCCGACAAATCCAGACGCGCGGCCGTGACTTCGAAACGGGCATCCGCATCGACTACCTGGAGCGCCTCAACGAACTCTACGAAGACTGGATTGACCGGTACACGCACCCGAAACTCATCGTAGAAACCGACCATCTCGATTTCGTGAATGAACCCGAAGACCGGTTCGAGATCGTCAGCCGCGTCGAGAGCACGCTGTTTGGGCTCTTTCCAGTCATCCGCTAAGCGGGAGCGGATGAAAAGGCAACCGTCATACGGAAAGGCGCTTGCGGTTCTGCTGATGTTAGCGGTGTGGCTTCCCGCTCAAGCCCAGGACTCGCCCCAAGACTCGACTCGGGCTACCCGGCAGGTTCGCAGCGATTCCCTCGTCAGTCCGTTTGGAATGGAGACCGGGCGAGCGTTCGGCGTGGAGCCCGTGAAAACGCCGGAAGCGGATGGACTTGCTTTGCTCGGACTGATTCCGAGCGCCTTCCTCTACGATTTCGGTGACACCGGTTGGGCGGATGGCCTCAGCCTCAACGGACGGTCACCACAGCGCGCTTTGCTCGCTCTCGACGGCATCCCCTTCACCGATCTCTTCACCGAGCGGCCGCAGACGGAGCTGCTTCCGGCGGCAGTCCTGGGGCGGTTTCGGCTAGAGGACACACGATTCGGGCGACCTGGAGCTCTTAATGCCTTCGTGCGGCCGTTTTCGGGGAGCACCCCCATCACCGAACTGAAGTTCGAAACAGGCCAGGAAGGCCTGCAATACGTTTCAGTTTCACATGCCCAGACGCGCACTCCTCCTGGGTTGTTGGGCGGTGCAAGCGGGCGGCTCAGTATGATGGGACACGTCTCCGGCACGCAGTCGGACGGGCTTTTTACGAGTGGTTCGTTGAGGGCCTGGCAGGCGCTCGGGCGGATCTCGCTCTCGCGCCCGGGCTTCGCGGCCACGTTGACGGAGTTCCACGCCAAGCATACAATTGGGGCGAGGGCGGGCGTCTTGGCAGATTTTCCAGCGGCCTACAATCCGTCAACAGCGACGGTCCTCGATCCTCTAGCTGAGCGGGAGACCGTCCGCAACGACCTCGCTCTCACCATCCGCGTATCCCTCGGAAGCGAGCCTTTGATGGCAACGGCGTTCTGGACGCGCCAGCACGAGCGCTACACGCTTACGAGCCTCGACACATCGCTGGTTAGAGGAAACCGCTTCGGAGGCCATCTTACCCTACCCTTGCGGTCCAATGGTCACCACATTTCGTTGGAGATGGATGGGTGGTGGGATGATGAAGCAGGCGGACAAATGAATCCGTTTGCGGGCATCGAGGCCCGAACCCAACTCCATGCTACGTTGGCCGACTTGCTCTCCGTTTCGGGATGGAAGCTGAACGCAGAGGCGGGCGTTCATTCTGTAGGCGGGGACGTGTTTCCGTCGGGAAGCTTCCGCGTTGAGCATTCTGGTGCATTCGTGGGACTGGGCTTTGCAGGGCACGTTCCAGGCCGAGTCGAGATGACCGGATACGCCGGTCGAATTTCAGGGTTAGCAGCGGCAACATCAGAGCGAACCACATTCGGCGATGCCGGGTTTGCCCAAGAAATGGGTTCAGTCGATGTGCAACTTCGGGGCTTCGCAAATCTGACCACAAATCCCCGAGCGTTGGTCGATGACGGGATTGGAGAGGCGGCCTTCGTGGATCTTGCCGCAAATCTCCAGCGGGCAGGCGGCTCGCTCACTATTGCGTGGCGTGGCGACGCACAACGAGGCTTTTACGTCCGCACCTCGGCCACAGCAATCGCCGTGCTCAACCCCGACGATTCCAGCCTCCACCGCCGCGAAGCCGATGCCCTCCCGAGTGTCTGGGCAAACGGACGCTTCGGCATCCGAGCAGTGGGGTTGTTCGGCAACAACCTCGACCTCGATCTGGCAATGCGGGGCCGCGCGTGGAGCGCATTTCGGAGCCGCACGTTCATCCCTGCTGCCGCGCTGTTTGCCCTTCCCGCGTCAACTTCGCCCGATGTCCCGACAAGCGGCGTGCTCGACATCGTTGTAGAGGCCCGATTGCAACGAAGGGCCACGCTGTTCCTCCTCTACGAAAACGTGCTCGCCACCCGCACGTACGATGGCGCGTTCATCGTACCGGTCTATCCCCTCCCGGCCCATCGCGTGCGTTTTGGGCTGTTCTGGACGCTGTTTGGGTAGGCAGGAGGTACCTGTCTCCCTTCCTGGCGGAACCTACTATGCCAGATAAGGTATATACGTCATGCCCGATAAGCCCGCCTTCTGGATAGGATCGGCGAGGCACGACCTACGCGCCTTTCCCAAGAAGGCCCGTCAAAAGGCAGGCGTCCAGCTTCGCGCCGTCCAACGCGGTGAATCACCAGCAGACTTCAAACCCATGCCTGCCGTCGGAAGAGGAGTTTTTGAAATCCGCGTTCGCACGGACGATGCCTACCGCATTTTCTACGTGGCCAGGTTCAAGGAAGTCGTTTACGTCTTGCACGCCTTCCAAAAGAAAACGCAAAAGACCTCGAAACAGGACATCAAGCTCGGACAGCAGCGCTACAAGCAGATGCTTCATCACAGACAAGGGCAACCGAGGAACTAAGTCATGGCCATCACACGAGCTAAGGACAACATATTTGAAGATCTAGGCTTCGACGCAGAGGAGGCGGCGAACCTGAAGGTGCGGGCTGACCTGATGCTCGACCTTAGAAAGCACATTCTCGATAAGGGTTGGACGCAGGAGAAGGCCGCCGCTTTCTTTGGCGAAACGCAACCCCGCATCAGCAATTTGATGAACGGCGATTTAGCCCGTTTCAGCATTGACAAGCTGATTATGATGCTGGCGCGTGCTGGGATGGAGGTAGGGGTAGAGGTCAAGCAGAAAGCGGCATAGCTCTGGGTCCTGCACCGGGAAGCTGACCGTTGATCGTGCTCGACTTCACGAAGCGAAGGATGTACCTTTGCAAGGCACAGCAAGTTCACAGTTGTACAAACGATGAATACCAAAGCAATACATCTATGGCACGCAATCTCAAATTCCCCGAACCAAGAGATTACAAGCCAGCGGAACCAGCTATCATTTGCCTCGCGGAGCGTGTCATCGGGCTTTATTGCCAAGACTCTGGAGACACCGCACAACGAATCGCTAAGAAAGTCCGAGAGTGGTTCGCTATCGAGGCACATGCGAGAGGCTGGGCGGGGGTTCACTTCTTGATAGAAGCTCAATCCAACCACGGTGCCGGCTGCATCCTTTCGCGCCCACCTGAGAAGATTAACATTCAGATAACCGTCACAGAGCAAACTCTCGTTCTCACCGAATGAACCAGGTGACTGCCAAACACCAGATTGAAGTAGCCATGCAGTACGCCGTTGTCATTGAGCGGGCCGCAACGAGTTTCGGAGCCTACGTCCCGGACCTACCCGGCTGCGTTGCCGTTGGCGAAAGCAAGGCAGAGGTACGCAACTCATTCGAGAAGCTATCGCCTTTCAAGTAGATGGAATGCGCGAGGGCGGAGAGACAATACCTGAACCGAGTGCACACGTAGAGTACGTTGAGGTTGCCAGCACAGCATAACCCGCACCCTACCCCTCCACATACCTGCTCGCCAGCGACTGCTGTACTCTGTGAACTGTTTTGAGGGTGTCCTTGAGAAGGTTCTGCTGGCTCTTGTGAAGCGTGCCGGGGTCCATCCAGTCGGTGGGAGTCTCGCCCACTTAGGCGGCATGCATCTGCAAACGGAGGTGAAGGTCGGCGAGGGTGCGGAAGGCGGGGAGCAAGCTCCTGGCTTCGGC
>JADFLK010000137.1 GCA_022564455.1 Bacteroidota bacterium | reverse complement strand
CTTCCTCGTCCAACTCCTGGCGCGGCAGCAGCATTCGCGCCTTGGTTGAGATCAGGAGCGCCGCCATGTAGATGAAATCGGCAGCACCGTCCAGATCGACCTGCTCCAGCAGGCGGACGTACTCCAGGTACTCGTCCGTAATTTGCGCTACGGGGATGTCATAGATGTCCAGTTCATCGCGGTGGATGAAGAAGAGCAGCAGGTCCAGAGGCCCTTCAAACTGGTCGAGTTGGACGCGGTACACGGCGAGCGAGCGAACCTAGCAGCCAGTTGAAGAAGCGCTCTGTTGCCGAGGCGAGCGAGTCTCGGTTGAGATCGAGGCGCGAGATCCCAGGCGATTCGGCGAGCATCTCGCAACGCTGAGATCGACCGAGAGGCGCCGACGCAGGCAGGATGACTTCTTCAACAGGCTGCTAAAATCACGCCTTCCCGACTGATGTCTCCAGCGCGTGTGCAAGTGCGCCCTCTACTTCGGGGAACGCGAAGGCAAAGCCATCCTCCAGCAACCGCTGAGGCGAAAGGCGGATGCTCGTGAGAGCAATCTCTCGCGCCATCTCGCCACCAAGCATCGAAAGCAAAGGAGCAGGTGCTGGAATGATTGACGGGCGTCGGAGAACCCGGCCCAGCGCCTTTCCGAATGCGCGCCCCGTTACAGATCCGGGTGCGGCCAGGTTGACCGGGCCGTGCAGTTGGGAATCCAGAAGGTGCAACATCGCACTCACCAAATCATCTAGCGCAATCCACGGTATGTAGCGATTGCCCATGCCGAGAGGCCCGCCGAGCCCGAGGCGATACAGAGGAACGAGGCGCTGGAGCAGGATGCCGGATTGGGCCAACACGACCCCGATCCGCATGTGAACCGTTCGGATTCCAGCTTCTCCGGCTGGACTCGTGGCAGCCTCCCACGCTTTGCATACTTCCGCGAGAAAGCCGCTGCCCAGGGCGCTCTCTTCTATGACCGGCCGGTCGCCGTGGTCGCCGTAGATGCCGCCGGCTGAGGCAGACAGCAGCACGACAGGTTTGCGATTGAGGCCGGCGAGAGTCTCAGAGAGCAATGTCGTTCCCACGCTCCGGCTTTCCAGGATGCGCCGCTTTTTGGCGCGTGTCCAACGTAATGCATAAACGCTCTCTCCGGCCAGGTGGATGACGGCATCGGGAGCCGCTTCCTCCAACCCTTTGCGGTCGATTACGCCGTCAGCTACGTTCCAGTAAAGCGCGTGCTCGTCTTTGGCGGCTTCGTGCGTGCGAACGAGACGCACAACGCGGTTTCCTAGCTCCCCCAATCGGCGGCAAAGTGCGCTTCCGATAAGCCCCGAAGAACCCGTAACCACGATGGTCCGAGGCCTGAAGTCAACTACCTGGCCTGAAGGCGGCTCCATGATGCGGACGGCAAGCAGTGAGTTTGTAGATGTCCTGTTTCGCAGCTAGCGGCCTTCAACCGAACCCGCGATCAATACGCGGTCGATGATGTGAATGACGCCGTTGTCCACGTTCATGTCTGGTATTACGAGGATGGCAGTATGCCCACTTCCATCACGCAACGTAGCGTTACTAGCGTCCACCGTAAAGGTGACGGAGCCGCCATGCAGGGTGTTGATGTCCATGGTTCCGGCCAGTGAAGTCGTTTCAAAACGGCCGGGGATGATGTGGTAGGCCAACATTGCGGCAAGGTCATCCGGGGACATCCCATCTGGCGATCCACCGGGGAGTTCAGTAAAGGCGAGATCGGTGGGAGCGAAGAGGGTATACGGCCCCTCGCCACGCAGCGAATCGCCGAGCCCCGTTTCCTGGAGCAGACGTGTCAGTGTATCGAGGCCTGCCTCGGAAACGGCTGTCGTGATGTCGTTTCGCGCTGCAGGTGCAGGCAGGGCCGCGACGGGTTCCGATTCCGAGGGCTCGTCGCTGGCGCAGGCTCCGAGAGAAACGAGCACGACGAGAAGCACAGCGCGTGCGGCGGCGGACAGAAAACCACGCATGAAAAAGGGGGAACGAAGACGAAGGGAAGAACGAAACGATGAAGGGCAATGGTGCAGAAGCTACGGCCCGTGGAGGCCGAGGAGACTGTTGAACCACGTCATCCGGCCAACGAAAGAGCACGTAATTCAATAGACTCGTAGGGAATTGTAAGTCTGAAGTACCAAGTTCCAAACTCCAAATCACAAAGAGTGCTTGATGAGACCGCTTGGAATTTGGTACTTGGAATTTGGCACTTAGGAGGCCGTGCTCTCATGCACTGGAGGTGTGCCAAGCAAATCGGCGAAGTGCTCGGTCAGCATCCGATAGAGGCAGTGGAGTGGCAGGCCGACCACGTTGTAGAAATCGCCGTCGATGCGGGAGACGAAGAAGGCCCCGTAGTCATCCTGGATGCCATACGCCCCAGCCTTGTCCATAGGAGAGCCGGTGGCTACGTACCGGGTAATCTCGCCGTCGTCAAGCTCGGCAAAGGTCACCTGCGTGGCTTCGTGGTCCGTAACGGAACGCCCTGATGAAGGATGGAGAAGCGCCAGCCCAGTGTAGACGGTGTGCGTTGCGCCGCTCAGTCGGCGGAGCATTGCGCGCGCTTCCTCTTTTGAGCCCGGTTTTCCAAGTACCTCGCCTTCCAACACAACCACTGTGTCTGCTCCGAGCGTGAGGGCCTCCGGATGGGCCAGGCTGACGGGATTCGCTTTCTGCAACGCGATACTTTCGACGGCCGCGCCGGGAGGTTCGTTCTCCGGCCAGACCTCTTCAACCGAACTTGGATGGGCAATGAACGGTATGTCGAGGCGGCGGAGTAACGCGCTCCTCCTGGGTGAGCGAGACGCGAGAACCAGTGGTACGTTGAGAGTCAGCAAGGAGCCTCCTAAGATGGTTGTCTAGGAGTCCGTCGGACTTGAGATGATTCTACTGCGGTGGCACCAAATCGGCCCATTTTTCCGATCTTTTTCGATACGTAGCACAACTATGTGCCTCAAAAGATCGAAAAACTGCTCTCGATTTTCCGCTCGCCTCGTTACGAACCCCTAAGTCCGACAGACTCCCTGCTTCACGCCCTAGCCCTGTTTCCGTTTTCGTTTCCTTGAAGAGGATTTCGAGTTGGGTCGCCGGTAAAACACGGCCGCAACTCCAAGGAGAAGCAAGAGGCCTGCTGCGGGGATGAGGCTGAAACGGCCCGGCCAGTCGCCGTGCTTCACGTATATCGTTTGCCCGGTGCGGAGTGGGATTTCGCGCTCGACAATCTCTTCCTCCATCCAACCTGCAACGCGCTCGATACGCCCGTCCGGGTACACGATACCCGATGTTCCGCTGACGGTGGAGACCACGACGGTACGCCGCGTTTCGATGGCGCGGAGGCGGGTGAGATTGAGGTGCTGGACCGCGCCGGGGGAATAGCCCCACCATCCATTCTGAGCCAGATTCACGAGCACGTCGGCGCCGTTGGCTACATACTTGCGAACGTAATCGCCGTGCAGTGATTCCGACCCGATGGTTGTGCCCGCTGTGAAACGGTTCCCGCGAAGCACATTCGGTTGATTGCCAAACCCGAGGCGCGCATCGGCGGTTGTCGGGATGGTCATCGCGTCCAGAATGGGGCTCTGATGGAGGAACGGAATAACCTCGGCGAGTGGAACCATGTGGCTCTTGGCGTACTCCTGGGGCTGCTCGTAGCCCTCAAACAGCATGGCAGAGTTGTAGTAGGTGCTGCTTTCCCCGTGATTGGTGAAGGCGCCGGAAAGCAACGCTACCTGGCGCCGGCGGCTCCAGATGGAAAGCCGGCGATAGAGGCGTGACTGCCGGCCGCTCTCTGCGAATACGGGGAGCGAGGCCTCCGGCCAGATGAGAAGGTCCAGCCGTTCTCTACCGGTATCCGATGCCGGTACTACGAGGCCACCGCGGTTGTTAATCAGCCGGTCGGAGAGCGACGCGAGGTATTCAACCCGGCTGCCATCCGTGACGTCCGCCCATATGTCGGCTCTTACCGCCGGCTGTACGAGGCCGATGCGAATGCTTTGGTCTTCGTCGCCGAGGCCGGCACGTTGTTCATCACCATACACGGCTATTCCGGATAGCATGGCCACCATCGCCAGCGCGATAAGCGAGCGCCAACCAGGGACGAGCCCCGGCCTGTAGGCCATCCTAACGAACAGCATCCCGAGGATATTCGATACAAGTACGCCCAGAGTAAGCAGGCCAACCCCTCCCAGATCTGCGTGCTGATTGAACATCAACGCGTCAGCCTGCGTGTGCCCCAGTAGCAGCCACGGGAAGGCAAAGGCGCCGTGAGCCATCAGGTATTCGACCGAGAGTACGTTCACCACCAGCGCAACCGTACCCATCACCAATCCAAATCGCTTCCGGACCAGAAGAGCCAGCGTAAAGGCGATGGCGTGGGGGAGTGGAAGGAGAAGCAGGCCGACCCCGGAGAGCAAGCCGACCGTCATGGACGAGTGCAGCAACATCCAGAAGCCGGCCACGATAGTCATCAGCAAGAACGCGACGTACGCCTCACGGAACACCGTCATGGGATGCTTCAACAGGCTCCAGCGAACGAGCAACGGCACCAGCGCGATCCATGCGAGCGGGTACAGACCGTACGGGGGCATACTCAGACCGAGCAGTATGCCACAGTTCATCGCCCATGCCGGATGGGAGAAGCGGTTGAGAAGAGGATTTGGAGACCGCATGCGCGCGTGCTGCATCGGGTGTAGGCAGAGAGTCGCGCGAAGTATCGGTTGGAGCGATTGTCAACTAAAGTCGATTGGCCAACGTGGAAGCCCTTGCTAACTTAGCTCTCGTTCTTGATCACCTCCTGTTTAGTCCCCCCACTTCGCATGCCGGTCATTACCATCTGTAACCACAAAGGTGGTACGGGTAAGACGACTACCGTAATGAATCTCGCGGCCGCGATGGGCCTCGGCGGAAAGCGCGTCCTCGTGGTAGATCTCGACCCGCAGTGCTTCCTCACCCAGATCATGGGTGTCGGCGAGCCCGAGCCCGCCATGTCTTCGCTGGCTTTGATGACCCACGATGCGAATCTCCGCACGTTGCCTGTGGTCAAGGTAAGTGGTTTCGATCTCCTTCCGGCTACGCAATACATGACGCGAGCCCAGAAAAAGCTTACCGGCCCGATGGACTCGTTCTGGATCAAGGAGGCGCTGGCGAAGGGGCACGATTATGACATAGTGATGCTGGATACGGCCGCTGCTCTCTCCGTGTATACCATGAACGCACTGGTGGCCAGCGATTATGCTGTGGTGCCGGTAACGCCGGAATACCAGCCGGTGGTAGGCGCCGGGCAGACCTGGCAAACCTGCCAACTCGTCCGCGAGAAATTGAACCCGAGTTTGGCCGAACCGCTGTTCCTCCTTACGCAAGTTGATGGCCGCAAGCGCGACCACGCCGCGTACTCGCAGTACATCCGCACAACGTACGCTGGACGAGTCCTGGATTCGGTAGTACGGACCTGTACCTCGCTGGCGGATACGACCCACGACGGCCGGACAGTTTTTGACCACGATGTGGTATCCCGAGGCGCCAGGGACTATGCCAACGCCGCCGACGAACTCAGCCGCCACTTCTTCCCTGGACACCAGACGGAATCGGTTGAAGAGAGTCCGAACGGCAAGCCTGAAGTAGAACCGTATGAAGCGGCACATTCTGGGTCGGCAGGGTCGGCAGGGTCGGCGGGGACGGGAGGAGGCGAGGCCGTTCTGCACTCGTGGATTCCACTCGATCATTGTTAGTGGCCCTTTTCCAGGCTGCATGTGCGATATTCGGTGGGTTCTCCATCCGACGAGTATCATCTAACACATGAAGGCATCCGAGCAACGGTTCTCGTCGAGGTGGGGGTTGCTGCTGAGCGTGCTCGGCATCGCCGTCGGCACCGGCAACATCTGGCGCTTCCCCCGCATTGCCGCGCAGAACGCGGGTGAAGACGGCGCGGGGGCCTTTCTTGTGGCGTGGCTCGTGTTTCTGCTCGTGTGGAGCATCCCGCTGATCATTGCGGAGTACGCGATGGGCCAGCGTGGGCGGATGGGCACCATCGGCACCTTCTCGAAGCTGACGAAAGGCAAGTTTGCGTGGATGGGCGCCTTCGTCGGGTTTGTGGCCACGGCCATCATGTTCTACTACAGCGTCGTGGCCGGGTGGTGCGTGTACTACACGGGCACATCGTTGTTTAGTGGGCTACCGTTGTCGGTGGAGGCGGCGCAGGCTACCTGGGATGGCTTTCAGGGCTCGGGGCTGCCCATTGTGTTCCATTGCCTGGCGATGATGCTCGGGGCGCTCGCATGCTGGCAGGGCGTAC
>JADFLK010000136.1 GCA_022564455.1 Bacteroidota bacterium | reverse complement strand
TAACTGGGTGTCCACTTTATCCGGGACAGGTCAACTCTACGCCCCAAGATTCTTCTGGAGGTCAGACTATTGCTCCATTAGTCTTGAGAACCTACCCGTTGAGCGGTAGATGAGGAAATGGCGATCTTCGGAGGATGAACTACTTCACCCTCCATGCCCTCGCTGTCGAATGGAACGACAGGCTCACTGGCGCCATCGTCGCGGATGTCTGGACACAGAGCGCGAACGAGTTGAGTCTGGTGCTTCAGAAGGAAGACGATGCAAGCACGATCCGCATTCACTGCGATCCAAGGCTGCCGCTGTTGTTCAGAACGGAAGGCCACGGGCGAGCGCGAAAGAACACGGCCACGCTTTTTGAGTCGGCCCACGGACTCGCGGTTAAACGGATCCGAACGGCTGAGCGGGACCGGTACGTGTTCATTGAATTGGAGGATGGTTCCGCTTTTCAGTTGCAGCTTTTCGGATCGCGACCGAATGTGTTTTTGGTTGAGGATGATGTGATAGCGGAGGCTTTTCTGATGAACGACAGTCTGCTAGGAAAAGCAGCACCCGAGCCACGCCAACCTCCGAATGTTTCGTCATTCGAGGAGTTTCAGGAACGATGGCGCACGGATCGGAAAACGCTGATGCAGGCGGTGTCCAGGACGATTCCGCTGTTCGATCGCCAACTTGCTCAGGAGGCAGTCCATCGCGCGGAAGTCGATCCGGCGGGTGCGCCTTCTGAAGCGAGCGAGGAACAGCTAAGGCGTTTGTTCAATGCATCCATGAAATTGCAGGAGGATCTTAAGTCCCCTCGCCCCACCGTCTACTGGCGGGGAGCCTTTGCCGAGGCGTTCGCCCTCATTCCGCTGCTCTCTGCGCCGGAAGATTGGCGGGCAGAGCTGTTCGATTCCGTGGATGCCGCGTTGGGTGTGTTCTCGAAACGGCAACTCGGCCAGCGGCGGTTCTTGGAGGTCTACAAGCCAGCCGAAAGGGCGCTGAGGAAAGCGCACCACAAGGCGGCCCGCAGCGTCGAGGCCATGCTTGCTGAGCTCGAAAGTCCAGGCCGGGCAGATACGTACGAGGCCTCGGGACATCTGTTGATGGCGCAGGCTGCTGATCAGGGAGCAGGGCAGGAAACCATCACCCTGCCAGACATCCTGAACGATGGGGAAGCGGTTACCATCAAACTCAATCCCGCGCTTACGGCTGTTGAAAACGCGCAGCACTTCTACGCCAGGGCCCGGCGTTCCCGTGAATCACGAAGGCACGCCAAGGAGCGTTGGGCGTCGGTTCAGCGACAGGCGGATGAAGCCGGAGAGTTGCTCGCGCAGCTCCAGGCACTCCAGCACTACGCCGACCTGGAAGCTTTTTTGAAGGACAACAAGGCGGCACTGGCTCAGTTTACCCGCCCCGAGGCCGTCGGTGAAGAGCGTTTGCCTTACCGCCGGTTTGAAATAGACGGCTGGGAAATCCGCGTCGGCAAGAACGCCAAATCGAACGCAACGCTAACGACGAAACTGTCGGGTCCACACGACCTCTGGCTCCACGCACGCGGCGTTCCGGGCTCGCACGTAGTCATCCGTCGCCCAAACAAAACCACCCAGGTACCCAAGCCCATCATCGAAGCCGCTGCTCAGATCGCTGCCCATTTCAGCGATGCCAGGACCCAGCCCCTCGCTCCCGTCATTGTCACCGAGCGCAAGTACGTCCGCCCCGTGAAGGGCGGCCCGCCGGGGCTTGTTCGGGTAGACCGCGAGGATGTGGTGATGGTAGAGCCAGGACTGCCGGGCTGAGTATGGTGCGTGGGAGTGTGAGGGGATGAGGGATCTCGAGGATAATTTCTCTCAACCTCTCATCCACCGATTACCCATGCGTCACGACATGGTTGGAAGCTGTGAAAGGGGATGAGTGAGAGGTAAGGCATGTTCGCCAAGCGCGCTGCAAACTGCCGATGGTGGCTTCGGTGTTGAAGAAGGGGGAAAGGGCAAGAGGGAGATCGACGAGGGTGTAGCTTCGGCCTCGCCTGAGGGCCCTCACCCCCTCACCCCCTCACCCCCTCACCCCCTCACCCATGGTATGGTGGGAAGCCGTCATCCTTGGCCTCGTTCAGGGCCTCGCAGAGTTTCTTCCGATTTCCTCCTCGGGCCATCTTGTGCTCGGTCAGCACATCTTGGGCCTGAGCGAGACGGCCTCGGGTGATATCACGTTCGAAGTGTTCGTCCACTTCGGCACCGCGCTCTCCATCCTGACGGTATACGGGAAGCGGGTGCTGCGCATTCTCAAGGACCTGTTCGGAGCAATCACGAAACCTCGGTCGATAGGCGCTTCCATCCCGGCAGGAACCGTGGACTCCGAGCGCGGTGGCGAGGAGGCCTCGGTTCGTATCTCCGCCTATGTGCTCCTGTCCATGATTCCGACGGGCATCGTGTACGTCCTGTTCAAGGATCAGCTGGAGGCCGCATTCAGTGACCCCCGCCTCGTGTGCATGATGCTCATCGTGACGGGCGTCCTGCTCCTCCTCACACGTCTTCGCCCAAACCCGTCCGGCGTCCTCTCGCCGTTGAAGGCCGTCGTGGTCGGCATTGCGCAGGCGTTCGCCATGATCCCCGGCATATCGCGCTCGGGTTCCACCATCTGCACCGCCATCTACATGAACGTAGACCGCAAAGAAGCAGCAGATTTCTCCTTCCTCATGCTGCTCCCAGTGATTATCGGCGCCACGCTTCTCAAAGCACTCGACATGATGGAAACGGGCATCTCCATTGACATCCTCCCACTCGTTCTAGGGACGTTCGTGGCATACGCCTCGGGCATCTTTGCTATTCGCGCTGTGGTGATTCTTATTCAGCGCCGCTCGTTGCAATATTTTGCGTTCTACTGTTTCGCGGTTGGCATCCTGGGTTTGGTGTTGATTGCATGATGATGTGCGCGTGAGAGCCGCACGTAATCACCCGCTCACGCTTCCCCTGTATCATTTTGAGATTTAACAGGGCGTTGCGTCGAGTGGATGTGGCAGAGTTGGGGGCTGTTTCGGGTTACAAAAGGCATGGCGCGGGTTCTGTATAGAGGGCCAGGAGCTTTACTGGAGGGCTGTTTCGGCCGATACAGAGGACCTCTATCACTCCATTTTCTCACCACGCGATTCATGACGTACCGCTTCTTCGTCGTAGACGACGACCGCCACTACGCCCGGCTCCTTTCGTACCGTCTCGACAAGGACGCGGAGCATGAGGTGCACGTGTACCACAGTGGCGAGGAGGCTCTGGATGCGCTGGATGCTGGCACCGAGCCCGATCTCATTCTGCTTGACATCATGATGCCGGGGATCGGTGGGATGGAAACACTCCGCCGGATTCGTTTGCTGCGGCCGGAGATGCCCGTTGTCATGATCTCCGCGCAGGGTACCATCGACGTGGCCATTGAGGCCATGAAGGGGGGGGCGAACGACTACATCACGAAGGGGCAGGACGACCTCGTCAAGCTCGACGCCGTGGTGAAAAACCACCGGGAGCGCATCAAGCTGGCACGCGAAGTCGAAAGCCTTCGTGGCGAGGTGGCCGGCAAGTACGGGCTGGATGAAATCGTGGGCGACAGCCCTGCCATGGAGGAGGTTTACCGCCTCATCCACAAAACGCTGCGCGGCAACCTGACGGTAGCTATTCAGGGTGAAAGCGGCACAGGAAAGGAACTCGTCGCCCGCGCGATCCACTTCAATTCGGCCCACGTGCCTGACATAGACGGCCCGGGCCCGTTCGTGGTCGTGAACTGCGCCGCCATTCCGTCGGAACTCATGGAGAGCGAGTTCTTCGGCCACGAGAAGGGCTCGTTCACAGGCGCACATGTTCGCAAGATTGGCAAGTTCGAGCAGGCCGACGGCGGCACCATCTTCCTCGACGAAATTGGCGAACTCAACCTCGGTCTTCAGGCAAAGCTCCTTCGCGCCATCCAGAACCGCGAAATCACCCGCGTGGGTGGCAACGATACCATCACGTTCGAGTGCCGTGTCATCTCGGCCACCAACAAGGACATCCTGAAAATGGTGGCCGACGGTTCGTTCCGCGAGGACCTCTACTACCGTCTCTTCCAGTTCCCTATTCTACTTCCGCCGCTGCGTGATCGTGACAAGGATGTGCTCGTCCTTGCCCATGAATTCCTCAACAAGTACACCGAGGACCGGTCGGAGTTTGCGGGCAAGCGCTTCTCGGCCGAGACCACGCGCACCATTGCCGTGTACGCCTGGCCGGGCAACGTCCGTGAATTGAAGAACGCGGTTGAGCGCGCGATACTGATCTCCGACAGCGAAGTGATCGAGGTGGCGGACCTCATGCTGGACGGCCCCCAGGCCGTTTCTCCGTGGAACGAGCGGATCCGCAAGGGCGCCGATTCCATCCAAACGCAACCCGATATGGGTGGCGACGGTATAGGGCCCGTCGGTACCGCGGACACCGAGCCGACGATGATCGTCTCCTCCGCAGCACAATCTGCGCAGGTGGGCACGGATTCATCCGTGCTCGGTGAGGGCGATACCATCGTCCCGCTCGAAGACCTGAAACAACAGGCCGTCGTGCGGGCGTACGAGTTGTGCGACGGCAGCGTAGACCGAGCCGCCGTGGAACTCGGCATAGGCCGGGCCACGATGTACCGGCTGCTCAAGAAATACGAGATCAGTACGGAGTGAGTATTGCGTAGTGCGTAATGCGTATTCTGGACGCGTCTCCCTTACGCACTACGGATTACGCCTCACGCCCCATGCGCCTTACCGACTACGAACGCAACGCACAACGCGACATCGACCGCTGGGAGCGCGGTGCCGGAGACACCCTGCTGACGCAGGCTCTTGGTTTTGTCATGCGGCCCGTCGACTGGATTTTTGACCAGTTCGTCCCGGATGCGGTAGTGGATACGCTCACCGATGCCCTCAACGTTGTCCTCGGTACCCTCAACGATGCTTCCGAGTGGACGTACGACTCCGACGATCTGCTCAAAAAGGCGCGCGAGATGGAGATCGAGGTAGAGGAGATCGAGGATCTGCGCGAAGCCGACCTCGAGAAGCTGGACAAGCTGGCCGACTCGCTCGTTTCGCAAAACGCGTTGATGGCGGCGCTCTCGGGCGGCGGCTCGGGGCTCGGCGGTCCGCTGTTCATCGCGGCCGACATCCCGATTCTGTTCACGATCAACTTCCGCCTCATCCAGCAAATAGGCGCAGCCTACGGTTACCCGATGAGCGGCCCGGAGTACAAGCCGCTCGTGATGGCCATCTTCAACGTAGCCGCCTCCGGCAGTCGAGACGCCAAGAGCGACGCACTCCGCGAGTTAAGTGTCGCGGCTGCGGCCTCTGCGCACGGTTCGGGCTACAAGGGCCGGCAGGCACAGGGTACGTTCCGCGAGCAGATGGGCCACGTCCCGCGCGAGATTGCCAAGAACCTCGGCGCCCGCAAGCTCGCCCAACTCATCCCCGTGGCCGGCGCAGCCGTCGGCGCGGGTGTCAACTACTGGTTCACCGACCAGACCGCGAAGACGGCGTTTATGCTCTTCCGGTCGTTGTATTTGGAGCGGAAGGAGAGGGTGTAGAAACGTTCGTTGGCTTCGTTCAGCCGATCGGTTGGGGAAACCGAATGGTGGCCAAACCCGTTACTTCCACCACACTACAGGAACCATGACCACCCTTCTAAAGAAAGCAATCGGTCGTCTCAGGTCGCTTCCGGAGCGCGATCAGGATTTCTACGCACGCCAACTGCTCAGGGAGATTGACTCCGACGAACGTTGGGATGAGTTATTTGACCTCACGACAGACGAGCAATGGGCAGCGATGGTAAAGGAAGCCAAGCAAGACGCCACCGAGAACGGTACGCTTTCGATTGATGAGTTGAAGGCCGGACTGTGAGATCTCGCTTCACGAAAGGGTACGCGAAACTTCTGGCGCGTCAACCCGGCCACGTGAAGAAGTGAGCGACCAAGTCTGTAGAGTTACTGGAGAGCAATCCTCGGTACCCCGGGCTTCATTTCAAAGAGGTGTCGAGGAAAGAAAGCGCATGGTCAATCCGCCTGAGCAAGGACTATCGTATGGTGGGTTACCGCGATGCCGATACGGTATCGTGGTTCTGGATTGGCACGCACGGGGCGTACGATAAACTCCTTCAGCGCTTGAAGCGATAGGTTGCGCGGGCGTCAACTACTGGTTCACCGACCAGACCGCCAAGACGGCGTTTATGCTCTTTCGGTCGCTGTATCTGGAGCGGAAGGAGAGGGTGTAGCGGTCCCTCTTTGGCGTTCAAGGACTACGGGAGTTGCGAGCCAGCAACTTG
>JADFLK010000135.1 GCA_022564455.1 Bacteroidota bacterium | reverse complement strand
CTTACCTCTAGCCAGCGATAGACCCGGAGTAACCTCCGTGTACGTTCTGGGAGCATCGACTGGCGAGAAGCCATCCAGCGACCAGCCGGCGGGAATCGCACCAGCACTGTTGAGGATGTTCTCCATCACCCCCGCATCTACAATGCCGCCGTCGTTAATCGCCGCCTGGACCGCCTGCCAAGGAAAATCTATGTACTGAGTTTCCTCTGGGTTGTCAATGTTGAACAATCGAAGGACCTGTGGGCTCGCAATCAGATCAGCATACGCCGCGTCGGTCAATCGGTAAGTATCGACGCCGTACGGGTTACGATCCGACAGTAAGGTACCCTGTGCGGAGACAAAGAAGCCGACCATACCCGGAACAATCGGCCCACCTAGGGAAAGCGAGCCAAGATTGTAGCCGTACGAATCAAGCCCTTCGCTCGTAATCAATTCGGCTGAGCCGAAAAAGCGGTCACGGCCGGTGCGCGTAGTGATTGAGATAACACCCGACTGCACGTCGCCATAACGGGCAGGGATCGAACCGATGAGCATTTCCTGCTCCTGGATGGCGTTCTGGTTGACGGCGAGAGGCCCACTGACCTTCACACCGTCCACGTAGTACTGGACTTCCTGCTCGCGGCCTCCTCTGATGAAGAGGTTGTCGGAGTTGTCATCGCTAACTACCCCGCTCTGAATTGCAGCCACATTTGCAACACCTCGAACCGGGAGATTCTGGATCTCGTCGCCGGATATATAACGAGGAGCGCCGATGGCGTCCGCCTGAATGAGAGGTCGCTCATATACAATTTCAATGCCCCCAAGCTCCACCGAGGCATCTTGCAACTCGAAGTCGATCCGGCGTGTGTAGCCCGAGTTAATCTCGACACCTAGTTCCGTGGTCTGTTCGTAACCAATAAAACGGGCCGTTACGTCGTACTGGGCTGTTGGCACACCGATGATACGGTAGTTGCCGTCAAGGTCGGTTGCGGCGCCAAGGGACGTCCCTTCAATTACAACGTTGGCACCCGGTAGGCCCTGGCCGTCTGCCGCGTCCGTAACGCGACCGGCTAGAGTACCCGTGCCTTGTGCCATGACGGCAAGGGGAGTGCCCAACAACAGGAAGAGTACAAGCGTACTCAGCTTGCGGAACATATGCTACCTCCAATAAGGTGGTGTGAGATTCGCCGCATCCGGGGAAAAGAGGAGAACGACGGATCGATGATTGCGCCCTAGGACGCTTCGTGTAAAACTGGGGTGATCAGGCTATGTGTTCCATTCCAGGAAAAAAGCCTTTGCCGCACCACGCGGAACCTACGTCAATCATTCGCCGAGGCGAAGCACCTGTCACTATGCTTTCCACTAAGGAAAACACGCCTCCCAAGCAGGCGGGAGCAAGAGACGAGCGCGAGAAGAGTGGTACCAAGTGTGATGGGTAGTGTGGGTTAACGATGAGTTAACGGAAACACGTGGGGTGAATATAGCCGGGCGGCTGCGAAAGAGTCAAGGTATTTTAGCGCCCCTGCTCTCCGCGGTACCCAACAAACGCGAGCCACGGTGACAATGTGCCTTGCGGTTGAACGTACGGCACTACTCGCTTGCATTCTACAGGGGCAACGATTTCTACCCTATACCTACTACCGAGCGACGCGGCCACCGCCCGTAACGAATCGATATAACGGGTGGCTGGTGCTGAACTCTTGCGCCAAAGTTTCACACAGACGCGACAATAACATCGTGAACGTCGGTCAATTCCGCGATCTGCTCAAGCAAATCGGAGGGGATGGGCTCGTCAGTAGCGAGTACGGTGAGAGCCATGGCGCCTCGCGCTTCCCTACCAAGCGTGAGGCCGGCGATGTTCACGTTCGCTTCGGCGAGCAGAGCCCCTACCGTTGCTAACATGCCGGGGCGGTCCACGTTTTGGTAAAAGAGGAAGTGGCCTTCGAGGCGAACCTCGATCGGGTAGTCGTCAAATCCAACGAGCCTGATTTCATCCTTCCCCAAAATGGTTCCGCGGATGGTGCGCGACCCCGTTGACGTCGTCATTGTCAATGCGACTTCGTTCGAGTGCTCGCCGCCTTCGCTGCGACGTAGTTCTTCTACGTGCAGCCCCATCTCCCGGGCGAGCGTGGAAGCATTGACCAGGTTGACGGGCGCCTCGCTCCACCTTCGCATGACTCCAACGAGTACTGCTTCCGTGACCACGTCGGCGTAGTGTGCCACCGCTTCGCCGGCGCATTCAACCGTAATGTGCTCAACCGAGCCTTGCACAAGCTGCGCCCCGAGACAGCCTAGGCGCTCCGCCAGGTTTATATAAGGTGCCACTTCGGGTTGGGAGGCCATCCGCATGGCGCCCGCATTGACGGGCGTGGTAACCGGCTCGCCTCGGAGCGCACGGACCACCTGGTCTACGATCTGAACGGCCACCTTCTCTTGCGCCTCGTCGGTGGAGGCCGCGATGTGCGGCGTCGCAACCACGGCGGGATGGGCGAGCAGCGTGGCCAGCTCAGCAGGTGGCGGCTCCTGACTGTACACATCCAGCGCAGCCCCGGCCACCTTGCCGGTTTCGAGCGCGCCAAGCAGCGCCTGCTCGTCAATGATGCCTCCCCGAGCGATGTTGACCACACGCACGCCATCCTTGCACTGGGCTAGCGTTTCTTCGTTCAAAAGGCCTCGGGTTGTGTCATTCAACGGGGTGTGGAAGGTGATAACGTCGCTTTCTGCCCAGATGCGCTCCAGTGGAACGAGTTCGATTCCCAACCGCTCGGCCGTTTCGGCGGCCAAGACGGGGTCGAAGCCGATGACGTTCATCCCAAACCCCTGCATCCGCTGGGCGACAGCGCGGCCGATCTTCCCCACACCGACAACGCCAAGCGTTTTGCCGTCCAACTCGGCGCCGGAGAACCGCTTGCGCTCCCAGGCTCCCGCTGCCAGCGACGATGCCGCGCGCGGAATCCGACGCGCCAACGCGAGGATCATCGCACAGGTGTGCTCGGCCGTGGAAATAGTGTTCCCGTCGGGTGCGTTGACAACGAGGACGCCCTTTCGCGTTGCAGCAGCAAGATCAATGTTGTCTACACCAACGCCGGCGCGGCCAATGACTTTCAACTGATCCGCTGCCTTTATCAGATCTTCCGTGATCTGCGTGCCGCTCCGGATGATCCAGGCATCCGCGTCTTTCGCGAGCTCTCTAAGCTCCTCAGGCGTTTTCTTGAGTTGAACATCCGCTTCCATACCGGCCTTGGCTAGCAATTCAAAGGCGACGGGAGACAGTGGATCGGTGATGAGAACGCGCATGCGGGGAGCTGAAAAAGCGGCCCGCAACTTACCCAGTTGGCCAATCTGCGTTCGGCCCGGATGCGGTGAAGACCACCATCTTGGGCCGCCCGATCCTCCTCTAAAAAGCTGTTTCGAGATGTCAGGATCTGTTATGCGAAGTTGGTAGTCTTAGAGGATTCCCCAGACACGCCGCCGATGGCCACCATCACCCGCATCGACTCTCCCTTCTCGCTGGAGTCTCCCTTCAAACCAACGGGAGACCAGCCGAGGGCCATCGCCGAGCTATCGGAGGGCATCTTCCGCGGGGATCAGTACCAGACGCTTCTCGGCGCAACGGGCACGGGCAAGACATTCACGATTTCGAACGTCGTTCGGAATACCGGCAAGCCCACGCTGGTCATCAGCCACAACAAAACGCTGGCGGCGCAGCTCTATGCGGAGTTCAAGCAGTTCTTCCCCAACAACGCCGTCGAGTTCTTCATCTCGTACTACGATTATTACCAGCCGGAAGCGTACATCCTCGCGACCGACACGTACATCGAGAAGGACATGTCGATCAACGACGTGATCGACCGGCTGCGGCTGCGGGCTACGTCGGCACTCGTAAGTGAGCGTAGGGACGTGATCATCGTGGCGTCGGTGAGCTGCATTTACGGCCTCGGCAACCCGGAGGAGTACAAAGCGCAGATTGTGCAGGCCGAGCCCGGGCAGATGATCAGCCGGGATGTGCTCCTGCGGCAACTCATCAACATCTACTACTCGCGCAACGACTTCGACTTCTCGCCCGGCACGTTCCGCGTGCGTGGCGACGTGGTGGAAATCTTCCCCGCCTATCTGGAAGACCAGGCCTACCGCCTCACGTTTTGGGGGGATGAAATCGAGAAACTGTCCGTCATCCATCCGATTTCCGGAGCTGTGATGGCCGAACTCGAAGAAGTTCTCACCATCTACCCCGCGAAGCACTTCGTGACGTCCAAGGACCAGATTCAGAAGGCCCTTGTCGGCATTGAGGAAGAGTTGGCCTGGCGGCTTGCGATCCTCCGCAACGAGGGCATGCTGGTGGAAGCCCAGCGTCTTGAACAGCGCACGTTGTTCGATATCGAGATGATGCGTGAAGTGGGCTACTGCTCGGGCATCGAAAATTACTCGCGCCACATGGACGGCCGCGAGCCCGGTACGCGGCCCCATTGCCTGCTCGACTATTTTCAATCCAGTTACGGCAATGACTGGATGATGATGATTGACGAGAGCCACGCGAGCATTCCGCAGGTCCGCGCCATGTACAACGGCGACCGCGCGCGCAAGCTGATGCTGGTGGAGCACGGCTTCCGGCTGCCGAGCGCCCTCGACAACCGGCCGCTCACGTTCGAGGAGTTCGAGAGCTTCCACAACCAGGTCCTCTTCGTCTCGGCCACGCCGGCCGATTACGAACTGGAGAAAAGTGAGGGCGTCGTCGTGGAGCAAGTCATCCGCCCAACGGGCGTTCTGGACCCGGTCGTGGAGGTCCGCCCCATCGAAGGGCAGATCGACGACCTGCTGGACGAGATCCGCACCCGCGCGAACCGCCGCGAGCGCGTACTCGTTACCACCCTCACCAAGCGGATGGCGGAAGATTTGACAGACTACCTCGAATCGTTCGGCGTGCGCATCCGCTACCTGCACTCCGACATCGTTACCCTGGAGCGCGTGGAAATTCTGCGAGACCTTCGCCTCGGCGAATTCGACGTACTGGTGGGCATCAACCTGCTCCGCGAAGGCCTCGACCTGCCCGAGGTCTCGCTCGTGGCCATCCTCGATGCGGACAAGGAGGGCTTCCTCCGCTCGGAACGTTCGCTTATCCAGACGGCGGGCCGCGCCGCACGCAATGCCAACTCGCACGTCATCCTCTACGCCAACCGCGTAACCGACTCGATGGCGCGGATGATAGAGGAAACCGAGCGCCGCCGCGGCATCCAGACGGCCTACAACGAGGAGCACGGGATCATTCCGAAAACAATCTCTAAATCTACCGACCAGATTAAGGCGGGCACGGTCGTGGCCGACCACAAGACGGATCCGGAGTCGCGCCGCACACTCTATTACAGCGGCCCGGAGCAACTCAAGAGGGTGGCCGACCCGGTGGTGAAGTACCTCACGGATGACCAGAGGCGCGATCTCGTGGCGCAACTCACCAAAGAGATGGAAGAGGCCGCCGTCAATCTGGAGTTCGAAAAGGCCGCGGAGCTACGGGATTCCATTTCGCAGATTGAAACGGAAATGGCAGCGTAGCCTAGTAATCGTTTGAGACCTATGAACATTGTTGTCACTTTGATTTTCGTAATGGGGGCCCTGGCTGCCATCGGGGCACTTGGGCTCAAGCTTTGGAATCGATTCCCCCATCTTGGTGTCGAAGTTGAATTGGATGTTGATGGGCAAAGAACTGGTGAACATAGGTCTGGGACGATTTGGTTACGGAATCGGGGTAGCGAGCCTATCGCTGTTCATGGAGTAGAGTTCGAGACAAACAATTGGCTTCCTAACTTTGGGCTAGGGCAAGCCCGATCATTCATCTCAGCGCTTGACTTACGGCCTCAATTTCCAATTTCGATAGACGCTAGACTGGAACGAAAGTGGATACATTTTTCACTCACGGACCTATCGAGCCACGTTAAAGCCGCTGGAGGTGGGCCTACCGTTCTAGTGAGACCAGTTATCCAATTCAATCACAATCGCCGAAAGCGCGGGCGATGGTTTCGATTGTTTGTGGATAACTGGGCTTGGCAGGATATAGTCAGAGGTCAAGGCAACTTTGACCCTCCCGACGCGGAGATGGCGGCATAAAGAAAACGACCTGTCGGAATCTCTCCGGCAGGCCGCTCTCTGGGATCAATTTCTGGCATTCATCCCCGCTTGTTGGCAAGCGCGGCGTGGTACATCAGCGAAGCCATGTGGGCGTCGCGTTCGTAACGAGCACTGCGATAAAGAAAATCAGCAATCCATGCGTCGTGCGCTTTGCTAAGAGCGGCTAACGCCGTCATGCGCACGCGCTCGTCT